>SLOZ01000512.1 GCA_007132255.1 Limnochordia bacterium
AGTCCGCCCGTGAACGGTAATCCAATACACACCACTGTCTGCTAACCGCTGACTGATACGGAGCGCTGCGAGGTCGGTATTATCCCAACCTAGACGCAGCTTCACCGTTACCGGGAGCTCAACAGACTTCACCACAGATTCCGCAATACTAACTGCTAAATCCGGATTTCTCAGAAGTGCTGCTCCATCGCCATTTTTTACAATCTTAGGCGTGGGACAGCCCATATTGATGTCGATCATATCTGGCCCAACTTCGTCGGCGATTCGCCGAGCCGCTTCCGACATGGTGTCGGGTTCACTGCCAAAGATTTGGACTGCAAACGGTCGTTCGCTGTCGGAGAAAGCCAAAAGATCTTTGGTGCGTTGATTGCCATACACCAAACCCTTAGCACTTACCATCTCCGAAACCACAAAATCGCATCCAAACATCTTGGCGATTCCCCGAAAGGCTTGATCGGTGGCCCCTGCCATCGGAGCTAGAATTAACATTGTATCACCTCATTGAGCAAAAAACTAAAAAAGAAAAAAGCAGGATAGACCTGCTTTTCTTCCGTGTTATTTCGCTTCTTGACCGTACTTCTTCATAAACCGTTCAATACGGCCGCCGCTGCTAATCTTCTGCTGGCGCTGACCAGTGTAGAATGGGTGACACTTGGAGCACACTTCTACGCGGATGTTATCCGTTGTGGAGCGTGTTTCGAAGGTTTCACCGCAAATACATGAGACAGTGCTTCCATCATATTTAGGATGGATTCCTTCCCGCATTCTTTTCACCTCACTCTCGTTGCCAGTTCAAACAAGCGTTAGTATAGCACATCAACTCGTGCATTTCAAGTACCTGTCCTAACGCAGGAATCTCTGGGGGTCAACTGGCGCACCCCGATGGCGGATTTCAAAGTGGAGATGAGGTCCAGTAGAGTTCCCGGTATTGCCACTATAAGCAATGGTCTGTCCCCGGTCAACCCTCTGACCAACCTGCACAATATTCCGGCTGTGATGGGCATACCGTGTTTCCACACCATTACCGTGATCAATAATAACTAAGTACCCATAGCCGCCATTATAGCCGCTGAAGGTGACTCGCCCTTCGGAGGCGGCCTTAACCGGCGTACCGGTCGGAACAGCCAGATCGATCCCGTTATGCATCGTTCCCCAACGCGGCCCAAATGGTGACGACAACCGACCCCGCAGAGGCCAAGCGAAAGCTCGCTGCAACTGGCCATTAACAACCAATACATCCCGTGGCCGAATCTGAGTAGCCCCTGGAATAACAATCTGGGTGGCTGGTTGAATGCGGCTGGGGTTGCTGATGGAGTTAGCTGTAACAATCTCATCCATAGAAATTTTGTACCGCTGGGCTATTTCCCAAAGACTCTCGCCAACCGAAACGGTGTGCAGTACACCTCTGACAGTTAGAACCTTCAGTTCCTGGCCCACTTGAATGCGGTTCGAGTTAGCAATGTCATTAGCTGATAATATTGTATCTACACTGATTCCGTACGAATTAGCGATATCCCACAAGGTCTCTCCCGAACGCACGGTATGTAGCAGGATTGCTGGCTTCTCTGGTTCTGGTTCTGGTTCTGGTTCTGGTTCCGGTGCAGGCGCTTCGTGGACCGGCGGAGCTTCGACCACTTCTTCAATAACTGCTACGACCACGGGCTCGGGTTTCGGCTCAATGGCTTCTGCAGCGGATACAGCTTCTTCCACAACTTCGTCCTCAACAATAGCTACAGACTCCACGACCTTAGACTCCACGTCGCTGTCTTCCAAACTCTGTTCAGCTGGAGCTGCCTTGGTGTCAAGCAACGTAGCCGAATCGTCAAGAACGCCGGAATCAAAAACACGCGCTTCAACATTGATACCAAAGACTTCTCGCGCTTTGGAAGCCTGAATATCACCAGAATCCTCGACTCGCTCAGGCAGGTCTACTACAGGAACGACTTCGGAATGATCCACCGCTTCAATGCCTGAATCAAACGAACTGTCCTCCCAGTAATTACCCCCAATATGTAAACGGCTATCCACGTTCCCGATCACGCTGACACTGAATAGAAACAAAATACCTATAAGTGCAAAATTCCGCGACTTTCTGTGTCGTCGTGTCATACGTATCCCCCTTCATATCATTTTTACACAACTAAAAACAACTTTCGACAAAGAACGCCAAATCCCTCTAGCGATTTCGAACATTTTCTGCAAAAGATGAAGTAACGATCAGCTTTGCCAACTCCGCGTTGGTTTTAGCATGGGAGAGTCGCTCCAACAAAAGCTCCAAGGTCTCCATAGTACCAAGGGATCTCATAGCCTTGCGCAGCACCCACATGGCATCCAGTTCATCGGCTGAAAGCAGAAGTTCTTCTTTGCGAGTACCTGAACGATAGATGTCTATAGCTGGGAACACGCGGCGCTCCGCTAGTTTGCGGTCCAAATGGAGTTCCATGTTCCCAGTTCCCTTAAACTCCTCAAAGATGACGTCATCCATTCGGCTTCCAGTCTCTACCAACGCTGTTGCCAGTATGGTCAAACTTCCCTGCTCCTCGAGCTTCCGAGCTGCACCAAAAAAACGCTTCGGTCGATGGAGGGCAGCGGGATCAACGCCACCGGACAAGGTTCGCCCGCTCGGAGGAACGACTAAGTTATGGGCTCGGGCCAGTCTGGTAATACTGTCCAAAAGTACAACAACATCTTTACCGGACTCAACGAGACGCTTAGCTCGTTCCAAAACAATATCCGCGATCCGCACGTGATTTTCTGGTGGTAGATCGAATGTTGAGCTGATCACTTCACCGTCTACCGAACGTTCCATGTCTGTGACCTCTTCCGGACGTTCATCGATCAGCAGAACAATCAACTCAACATCGGGATGGTTTTTGCTAACCGCATTGGCGATTTCTTTCAGAATCGTTGTCTTCCCCGCTTTAGGTGGAGCAACAATGATACCTCGCTGCCCAAAACCAAGGGGCGCCACCAAATCCACGATGCGGGCAGCATAGTGGGAGCGCTCCGTCTCCAAATGGATGCGCTGCCGTGGATAAATCGGTGTTAATGCATCAAAATTCGGCCGCTTCGGTGCCTTCTCGGGATCCAACAAGTTGATGGCCAGAACCCTAAGCAGCGCGAAGTAGCGTTCCCCATCCTTCGGGGGACGCACCTGGCCAAGCACTTCGTCTCCCGAACGCATGGAAAACCGGCGAATCTGCGACGGTGACACGTAAACATCGTCTTGGCTCGATGTGTAGTTATCGACGCGCAAAAATCCAAACCCGTCAGCCATAATCTCAAGAATACCACTGATAAACAAGAGGCCTTCCTGCTGCGTGTGGGCCCGCAAAATCTCGATGATCAAATCTTTCTTTCGGCGCTTTGAATATCCCGATATTCCGAGGCCTTTAGCTATTTCCTGTAGTTCTCCGCTGGTTTGTGTTTCCAGTTCAGCGATATTCACCAATAACGGACCCCTTTTCTTCACATAAGCGCCTAAGCCATGCTAAGACTCCCATTGCATACTAGTTTTACTCGAAAGGCTTCAGCCATTCATCCAAAAATGTAAATGATGCCGGTTCCATCGTGACGCGATCAATGCGACGCACTCGCTCTACATCCTTTTGGGTTGCAGCACCAATTAGAACTGCACTACCGCAATGAGCACAGATCAATTCTACTTTGTCAGTATATACGTCGATCCCTACAGACGGTCGTCGGCAGCCGCAGGTTATCCGCTCCTCTGCTGCTAAACCTCCAAGGAAATCCAAAATACTTTCCATGATCTCTGGACGCACATACTCCTCAGCGTCCAAGGACACCATCCCTCGCCAGCTAGCGGCTAACGAGTTCACAGACGAAGGAATTCCGAAAAACCCGAGTTCCTCTTGGGTCTCAGGATGGCGAAGCGTCAGAACAGCCGTTTGTTGAAATTCCTGCAGGCCGAAGCGCAAGCGCACGCGCTCGCCGGAAGGCAAAAAGATCCCCAGACGGTAAGCGTCATCCCTGCGTTCAATGTGTCCCTGGTTGAATCCACACGTACAAGGAATGGGTTTCGGCGCATTCCTCTTGACGCTAAATAATGATATATGATGACTCTGAACAACCGCGCAGGCC
>SLOZ01000489.1 GCA_007132255.1 Limnochordia bacterium
CGGTCTCAAAGCTTTTTCCTCCCTTTCCACAACTCCTGCAACTCATCGGGATTGACCCGTTGAACACGGCACCATTCCGCGTTGATAATCGTACGAAGGCGGTCCGCTGCCAGGTCAAGTTGATCATTAATGATGAAATAATCGTAATCGATAATGTGCCGCATTTCTTCGAAGGATTTTTGAAGACGCTGACTAATAGCTTCCTGTGGATCTTGACCACGATCGACAAGCCGTTTCCTCAGCTCGTCCCAGGTTGGCGGCAGCAAGAAGATGCTGACTGCATCAGGCATTTTCCTCCGTATCTGCGAAGCGCCTTGGATGTCTACGTCCATAATGACAGTTCGCCCTTGGGCGATGGCGTCATCAACGAACGACTTTGGCGTTCCATAACGATTGCCGCAGAACTCTGCCCATTCTAAGAGCTCACCGCTTTGAACCATGTCGTCGAACTCTTGATCCGAACGGAAGAAATAGTCAACGCCTTCAATTTCTCCTTCGCGAGGCGTTCGAGTGGTGACACTCACGGAATACTGAAGGTTAGGGACGGTAGGAAAAACGGCATTCATCAGTGTGTTCTTGCCAGCGCCACTGGGCCCGGACAGAACGATCAAAAACCCCTTTAACTGCACCTACCATCCCCCCTTGTCTGCGAACATTCCATCGGTAAAACAGGCCTCCTAGCTATCAGCTGGTTCGATGTTATCTTTTGACAGGAGGCGGTGCGCCACCGTCTCAGGCTGGACAGCGGACAATATGATGTGGTCACTGTCGGTAATAATCACGGCCCTTGTTCGACGCCCATAAGTAGCATCGATCAGCATACCGCGTTCCCGTGCTTCCTGAACAATGCGTTTGATGGGTGCGGATTCGGGACTAACGATGCTGATGATTCGGTTTGCGGCCACGATATTGCCAAATCCAATGTTGATGAGCTTGATTTCCACCGGCAAAATCCTCCCTTGCTGCCTTTTAACTGTTTATCCTAGTCGTTGAAGTAGTGCATCGATTTGGCGTTTGCCGAGACCTTGTACTCGACGATTCTCATTGATTCCTATTTCGTCCATGATTCGTTTTGAAGTCACTTTGCCGACCTGTGGGAGTGATTGAATCAAATACACGACACGCATTTTACCGATTACTTCATCTTCACTGGAACCAAGTACTTCTTCGAGCGTCGTCTGCCCTTTTTTCAACTGCTCACGAAGTTGTGCTCGCTTGCTCCGCATTTCCTGTGCTTTTTCTAATGCCCTGGCTTTCTGTTCAGGGGTAAGTTCAGGAAGACCCATCCAACGTCACCTCCTCCCCAAGAAAACTGAACAACTCCATCACTCTATATTTTGGATTTGTTCTCGCATTTTCTCCAAGTGAGATTTCAAATCCACAACCATGCGACTCAGTTGGCCGTCATTGGCTTTCGAACCGATCGTGTTGGCTTCGCGATTCATTTCCTGAATGAGAAAATCCAATTTGCGGCCAACAGCGTCGTTGAGTGTGAGACTATGGTGAAGCTGCTGGATGTGGCTGCGGAGACGAACAAGCTCTTCGTCAATACTGCAGCGGTCCGCAAAAAGCGCTACCTCTGCAGCCAGTCGTTCTTCAGAAATCTCGATGCCATCCATGAGATCTTTGAGCCGTTCCTGCAGGCGCTTGTGGTACTGCTCAAGGACCTGGGGAGCGCGGGACTCCATGGCA
This sequence comes from Limnochordia bacterium, assembly GCA_007132255.1. Lineage (GTDB taxonomy): Bacteria > Bacillota > Limnochordia > Darwinibacteriales > B1SED10-159 > SLOZ01. The sequence goes on from SLOZ01000489.1 coordinate 1,693, forward strand.
TCGATTAAACGGTTGATCTGCTGCGCTTTTTCTACGAGATCGTTAGCTAACAGTTCACCTTCTCGCGTGCGCATTTCCTGAATTTGCTCCAGAACGCCAGTCACCGCTGTGGTAACGGTGCGTTCCAATTCGTCGCTGTCTGTTTCCGGTTCACGAACTTCGAATAGGTCTGGCAACTCCAAAAGAGCCGCTAAAGCTACGGGTTCCGAGATGCCAGTGCGTTCCTGAATCTCGTGTATAGCTTGAAGATAGCCATCGAGCAAAGGGCGATCCCAATGAACAATCCGGGGCGCTTGGCCATGGTGTTCAATGTGTACCTGCATTTCAATACGTCCACGACCTAGAGTCTGCTGAACCAGTTTGCGGATTACTTCTTCGACGGCGCTGTACGGTCGGCTGACACGCAGGAACACATCGAGATAGCGATGGTTGATTGTTTTCGCTTCAATTCGGACATACCAGGATGAACTCTGGACGTCATTGCGGCCAAAGCCAGTCATGCTACGGATCATCCTATCACCCTTTTGCTTTGACATACTATACCATTCTGCCACTATGACAAAATTCCTGCTCAAAACGTTGGCGATTTTTGAAGAACCTGCTAAACCGGGTACAAGTAGGTCTCTGGAGTCAGTGGGAATTCCGTAACTCTTCTGCTCTTTGAGCAGCGTGCGCGGCCTTCTCGGTTTCGCCCTGTCGTTCATACAAGAGCGCTAAATAATGGTTGGCTTCGATACTCCGGCTATCCTGCCCTATTGCTATTTCCAAAGTTTCAATGGCGGTTTCATCCTCACCCAGATAAAACAGAGCCTGTCCTAAACCAATGCGGGCAGCGAGGTATTCCTCAGCCGTGTCCAATGCCGAGGAAAAGTACTCGCTGGCTGCGGAATAGTCGCTTCGGCTCAAACTTATCTGCCCGAGACCGTTGTATGCACGGGCAAAGGAATCAACGTCCAGCGCTTCCCGGTATGACGCTTCAGCGTCACTCCAACGTCCCTGGTGACGGTGAATGTCTCCGATCAAAATCGCAATTGAACCGTTGTTAGGTAGATTGGCTGCTGCCTGCTGATAGAACTCGATAGCTTGTTCCCAAGCGCCCGTGACCTGGTAGACCATGCCCAAAACAACTCGGGCTTCATCTGGCCTTAAGCCGCTTTGAATTTCTTTCTCTAGCTCTTGAACCGTTGTTGACAACGGACTGATGGTTGGAAACCGGTCATCGAGCCGCAGTGAGTAATAATACAAAGACTCGTAAGCATTGAGCAGGGCTGAACCCTGGGCAAAAACCACTGACGTCAAGACTCCAACGAGAAGCAAAGCAATGAGCAGTAGACGATGGCGTTGATGCATGGAACCCACTCCTTAAAGCAGCAGACCTCCGGCGGCGGCCGTTCCTGCTGCACAGAATTCTTTCCATTCATTATAACAGATCCAACGCTATACGAACACCTCCCATTTGTGTTGCCCGAAAACCACAGCCGCTGGTTGTTCGGCCTGTTCCTCTCTGCTATACTAAGTACGAAACGGAGTGATACCTATGCCTTTGGACGGTTTAACACTGGTGCCGGCGGTTCGTGAGCTGAATGAGAGTCTGCAGTTCGCACGTATAATGAAGATCTACCAACCGGATACCAATACGCTGCTGCTGCATCTGCGGCAGCCTGGAGCCAATCACAAGCTAGTGTTATCGGCGGATCCTACGTATCCCCGAATTCACTGGACACAGTGGCAGCCGGATAATCCATTGAATCCGCCGGGTTTCTGCATGTTGTTGCGGAAATACCTGGAGCCGAGTCGAGTTCTGTCCATTGAACAACATGGTTTGGAGCGTGTGGTCACCCTACGTCTAGAGACGTTCGATGCCGACGGTCAACGCAGCGAAAAGGCTTTAGTATTCGAGTTGTTGGGTCGCCAATCGAACATTCTGCTGTTGGATGCCCACGGTCGCATTATGGACAGCATTCGGCACGCGAATCCGGATAGCGACCGCAGTCGACTGTTGGAAGCCGGCCAAATGTATGTCCTTCCCCCCGACCAAGGTAAGAGCAATCCTCTGGAGCAGTCGGAAGGAGACTTCATTGAGATATTTCGCTTTCTTCCTGGTGTTCTGACGGTAGAACAAGCTCTGCAGCAATCGCTGCAGGGCTTTAGCAAACAAGGTGCACTGGAAGCCGTACGCCGGGCTCAACTGCCCCCGGGGACCAAGAAGCAGGACATCGAACCCAAGCACTGGCCCCAGATCTGGCAGGGTATTAAAGACCTGCTATGTGAACTCCAAAATGGAGGCACGGCTGTGTTTTGGGAAGGAGAACGCTATGAGTTTTCCGGATATGCCCAAGATAGACCCGAGGGACAACGCTTCCCGCATGTGAATGATCTCCTCGACTATGTATTCACAACCCGCGTTCA
>SLOZ01000504.1 GCA_007132255.1 Limnochordia bacterium
ATAATCAAGGGAGTCCGCGCTTCATCAATCAAGATGGAGTCCACTTCGTCCACGATGGCAAAATGCTGATCGCGCTGCACCATCTGCTGCTCTGCAAGGACCATATTATCGCGCAGATAGTCAAAGCCAAACTCATTGTTAGTTCCATAGGTTACGTCGGCAGCGTAGGCCTGCCGCCGTTCTTCAAAATCCAGTCCATGGACGATGGTTCCCACTGTCATGCCAAGAAACTCATAGATCTGCCCCATCCACTCTGCGTCACGACTTGCCAAATAATCATTGACTGTGACGACGTGAACGCCTTTCTCAGTCAAGGCATTGAGGTATACCGGCAGTGTAGCCACGAGTGTTTTTCCTTCACCCGTTTTCATCTCGGCAATTCGCCCCTGATGGAGCACGATTCCACCCATCAACTGTACGTCAAAATGGCGCATGCCCAAAGCTCGTACAGAAGCTTCGCGAACCACTGCGAACGCTTCATTGAGCAGATCATCTACAGTTTCACCAGCCTGCAGTCGCTGCCGAAATTCCACAGTCTTCTGGCGCAGTTCGTCATCAGACAGTTTCTGCATCGCGGCCTCAAGCTCATTGATCTGTTCAGCGCGTTCCTGCAGTTGCTGTAACTCCTTGGCACTACCATCAAATATCTTTTTCAAAAACCCGATCATGCGTAACCTGGCTCCTTTCCAACTCTTCACCGCTGGGCAGATCGACAACGACCTGCGTTCCTTCATCCGATGAAGAGACCGTCAACACACCCTGATGATCATCGATAATTCCCTGCACGACTGTCAGCCCCAAACCGGTTCCATCTGGTTTGGTTGTGAAAAACGGCTCCGAAATTCTACCTAAATCGTTCGTACCAATGCCTGCCCCTGTGTCGCAAATTTCCACCGAAACGCGATCTTTCTGCCTTTTACCAATGATTCGGAGCTGTCCGCCGCGTTCCATGGCCTCCACAGAGTTCAACATCAAGTTGAAAAACACCTGCCGTAACTCTGAAGCCACTCCATGCGTCAGCAGGCAATGTCGAGGTATCTCCGTGTGGATCTGTACTCCGGCCCGCCGCGCTTTAGGCTTCATTAATAATATCACTTCTTGAAGCAGAGGTCCAATATCGACGGTTTCTTTGACCCACGGTGTGTTCTGCCGTGATAGATCCAAGAGCTGAGCCAGCAGTTCATTCAACTCAACGAGCTGGTTGCGCGCGGCTTGGAGAACGCGGCGAGCATCACCGTTTTCGTCGCTGAGGTCTTGTTCTAGAACGTCGAAGGCTCCGCAAAATGTCGAGAGCGGATTCCGAATCTCGTGAACAAGCTGCGCCGCAAACTCACCCAACAAGGCCAGCCGCTCTGCATGCTTGAGTCGCTCATTGAGAATCTGTTTCTCGGTTATGTCTTCAAAGACCGTTACCGCCCCAATCATCGCTCCTTGGGTATCAAAAATGGGGCTAGCACTGGAGCTAACATAGATGATGCGCCCCTTGCAGTGCCACACATTCGATGTATTGACCTGAGGCTCACCCGTCCTCATGGCCTGGTAAAGCATCACGCGCTCCGGACCACCTGCCGGTTTAGCACCCAACTCCTCTAAGGTGTAACCGATCCCCTGTTCTGGTTGAATCTCCAGCAGCCCTGCGGCAGCTCTGTTGATGGCCACCACGCGATGTTCGGTGTCAACGGCAACCAAACCATTCGTCATACTGTCAAAGATCTTTGCCACCAATTCACTGCTAGACAAATTGATCACGTGGGCAACCCCCTTGCTCGGAGGCCAGCGTCTAAGAGTGTCCACAGACCTCCTGCCACCAGGCTGTGGCCCCCAAAAAGCACAGGTATCGGTGCATGAACAGCAGCTTCAGTAAACTCCTTCAGTCCAGGATGCCGGATGGCGCCAAAACGGCCCCAATCGGAATGGAAACGGTCTTCCTGATCCAGTTTCCAACCCCAATGAGCGAACAAAACCCTTGTGTCGAGTACGGCGCCATCAGCGGCCTTCGCCAACAGCTGGAAAAAGCCCTCAAATCCCAGCTGCTCGATAAGTGAACCCATGAGTGAACAAACCTCGCCGCGCACATCTCTTCCCAATGCCTTCATGCTCCGCTCTTCGGAGTACAGACGGACACGACAGCGGGTCTGCTCATCGAGGAACTGAAAAAGCGGCGCTCCGACTCGCCCGAAGAGAATTAACTCCTTCAGGGGATCGAACATAATCGCTTGAATGCGTTCACAACGACTGGTATCCAGGTCTATAGCAGCCAAGGCTCCTCGAGTGTGACGACCAAGCGCCGGGTGGACCGCAAGAATGGGCAAATCACCGGGTGTATCCAAATCAAAATTCAGCGACAATAACCGCGGAACTGTAACATTGCGATAACCGCCTTCGTGACGCAGCACAAAAGGCAGCGAATTATCAATGGCTGGCAGGGTTACTCGTTTCAGTACATCGGTGGGATGAAAGCCCACAATGTCCGCTGAGTGAACATTGTTGGCTACCACCAGATTTGGCGGTCCCTGCATCAGCGAAAGCAGCAAGCGAAAATCGTTCGAAGAAATGAGGGGAGCGGATGCTCCCCCCAAGTACAGTACGCTCTGTAGTTGTCGGTGCTCCACGACCTCCAAAAGCCTGCGCCCGAAGTGGAACACTGCTTCCTCCGGACGTTCACATTCCACTTCAACACCAATGGCTTTCGCCAATTCCTGCAGCTGCGGATCGGGCGTGCAGAGAATCCTCCGGTGAATCCCCGCATTCTTGGCCTGCTCCAATTGGTCCAGGACAACACCTCGCCGGATAGCAAAGAATTCCTGTTCTGTTGTGCTGTCTCCTGGAGTTCCCTCAAACACGACCAGCGCCGGGTGTTCACTCATCGAAGAATCATCACCTTTTAGAATTCTGGTTCAATCAAGCCATAATTGCCATCACGGCGTTTATAGACAACGTTCACTTCTTCGGTTCCCGAGTTCAGAAATGCAAAGAAATCATGGCCCAGCAGTTCCATCTGCATAACGGCCTCTTCCACAACCATCGGTTTAAATGCAAACCGTTTGGTTCGGACAATTCTTGGTTCGTCGGTCTCAACCTGTGTTCCAGAAGCAGCGTCGCCGGGCAGCTCGCTGATTTTCGGTCCTTGGATCCTCTTTTGAATCTTGGTCCTAAACTTCGTGAACTGCCGTTCGATACGTTCGACAGCAGCGTCCACAGAAGCATACATATCCTCAGTCTTACTTACACCTCGTAGAATCAAACCTGACAGATCCAGTGTAATCTCTGCGATGTGCTGCTCACGCTCCGTACGCAGCATCACTTCTGCGGTTACTTGTTTGTGATCACTGAGAAATTTGTCGAATTTTGCTACCTTCTTTTCTGCGTAATTACGCAGGGCTGGAGTGACATCCAAATTTTTCCCTTTAACAATGGTGTTCATGGAAGCCATACAATCCACTCCTTCTCATGTGAGGTGTAACGCTGCCCTTATGCATATACTTCCCGATGCTTCACCAAAGTCCTGCTTGTACCCAAGCTGTGGTTGTAAGAACAATACGGGTACAGAAGACCAAACATCGCGGTTCAGGACTAGAAAATCCGGATCCAAAGTTCCAGTCCTAGAAATCAGAAAAGGGCTGGTAGCTACCAGCCCTTTAAAGTCATTAGATTTTGGATACGTTAGAGGCCTGTGGCCCGCGCTCGCCTTCGACGATGTCAAATTCTACACTTGCGCCTTCTTCGAGGGACTTGAAACCTTCTTCTTGGATGGCCGAAAAGTGCACAAACACATCGCCACCGTCTTCCCGTTCAATAAATCCGTAGCCCTTTTCAGCGTTAAACCACTTAACTTTACCTAGCATTGATCAACATTCCTCCTAAATCGAGTTCACCGGCCATTATCTGCTTCCGGTATTAATAAAATAGCACACAGACAGGTGTTATGTCAAGAAAAAAAGAACCATTTGGAAAAATATATCGCAATCTCTTCACAAGTGGCGCAATTGCATCGGAACTACCTAGGATTTCGGCTTGGGTTTATAGGCCCTTGATGCCCGCATTTTCGATACACTGTCGCTATCTCGCCCTTGTTCTCGTTTTGCCTCGGTCAAA
>SLOZ01000292.1 GCA_007132255.1 Limnochordia bacterium
CGCATTGCCAGGGCTTTGAATGTGACGGGCATCCTAAACATTCAGTTCGTCGTCAAAGATGAAATCGTCTATATCATCGAGGTAAATCCAAGGGCTTCCCGGACGGTTCCCATCATGAGCAAAGTGACCGGTGTCCCCATGATTGAGTTAGCGGTGCGGGCGATCATGGGAGAAAAGCTGCGAGACATGTCGTGGGGCAGCGGCCTCCTTCCCGAAAGCTCCTTAGTGGCAGTTAAAGCACCTGTGTTTTCGTTTCAGAAGCTCTTGGACGTCGACTCAGTGCTAGCTCCCGAAATGAAGTCCACAGGCGAAGTGTTGGGAGTCGATTCGGACTATCACTTGGCTTTGGCAAAGGCTTTCATCGGTGCAGGATACACCATGGACCTTACGGGTAAGGTCCTGCTCAGCGTACACCAACGGGACAAAGAGGATGCATTGGAAACAGCACAGGAGCTGCGCCGAATGGGTTTTGATCTGGAGGCCACCGACGAAACACACAAGTACCTACAGGAGCACGGTGTACCGTGCCTTCATGTACCCAAAGACAGCCTGAAGGATCTGAAAGACCAGATCAAGAATGGACGTTATGCTATGGTGGTGAATACAGCTACATTGGGCCGTGACCGGCAGCGGCTGGGCTTTCAAATCCGCAGCGCCTGCCAGATGTACGATGTTCCGTGCTTTACCTGCACCGACACCATTCGCGCCTATCTCAAGGCCTATCAAGCACTGGCTGCAGCCGAAACCGTAACCTATGAACCAATCGCCTACTATCAATGACGCCATTGGCGGGCACGCTTCGAGCGGACTGGCCCAGGGGCAGTTTTCGGGAGTGGGTCAGCCTCATCTGTGCCTGGGACAACGTTGAACGGGTTCGAGCCAAACTGTGAAGGAGACCCTCCTTTGGCAAAAGGAAGTGAAACGATGGTGATTGATTGGAGCCGTGTGCAGCGACTTATCAGGTATGTTAGGGATCTCAAGGATGGCAAGGACGGCAGGAAACTCTATGAAGAGCATCGTTCTGACATCGAGACGGTACGCCCTCAAGAAGCATTCGCCATATTCAACGAGCTACTCCAGCAGGGCATGCGCGAGGACGATGTTCTTGAGTTTCTTGATAAGGTGATGAATGTGTTTCACCAAAGTTTGGCGCAGTACTCTTGGGAATCGCCGCCTGGTAAAGCGTTTCTCAAGGAACTGCAGCAAGAAAATAGAGCTTTGGAGGCGAAGCTCGACGCCATCAAACCACTGCTGAAAGATGGCAACCCGCTAAATCGTCAAGTACTAATCCAAGTGTTGGAAGAAATTACCACATACCAGGTACATTTTGTAAAAAAGGAAAATATCTTGTTCCCATATCTCGAACGAGCGGAACCGTATTTTGCAGGGGTTTCCATTATGTGGGCGCTGCACGACAAAGCAAAACGAGTACTGAGGACCGCCATCGATCAGGCGGGCTGTCCCGAGGTTGACGATCAAAACGTGAAGCTGCTCGTGAGCAAGGTATTTTTTGTGCTGCTCTATCTGGTGCGGAAGGAAGAGTTGATTCTCTTTCCCAGTGCTGTTGAAGCCCTTGAGCCAGAGGATTGGCAGGCCATGAGCAAGCAGTGTCAAGAGTACGGTGTGGCTTTTGACGAACGGTCTCGGCGACCAGGACAGCACTGGACTGCGGGAAATGGCAGTGCATATGCTGGTGGTGCCGGTGCAGACGGATTCATCCAAACGAGCACTGGCAAATTAGCAGCCGCCGATGTTCTGCGCATTTTGGACGTGCTTCCAGTGGACATCACCCTTGTCGACGCCGACGACAAGGTCCAGTTTTTCTCAGCAGGACGCCAGCGCACCTTTCCGCGGTCACCGGCCGTTATTGGACGCGATGTTAAACAGTGTCATCCTCCGGCCAGTGTCCATATTGTTGAGCGCATTGTGGCGAGTTTCCGTTCGGGGGAACAATCCCAGGTCGAGTTTTGGATTACTCTGCAGGAACGGTTCGTCCACATTCAATACTTCGCCCTCCGGGATGATGCGGGAACGTATAAAGGCACCTTGGAGGTAACCCAAGATGCCACGGACGTTCGGAAACTCAGCGGTGAAAGGCGGCTGCTGCAGTGGAGTGAAACCAAGCCCGAGACCGAGTAAGCGGTCGTTTGGGTGGTCGAATCAGTGGCTTGATAGCTCGATCGTTGTTAATTCGGCATCGGTGGAGCCCATAAGTCGCGCCGCCAAAAGCATAACAACAGCCGTGACCACGAAGGTGAATGTGTAGCCCAACCAACCAATAAGCGCACCACCGACAATGGGGAGGATGACAACAAAGATATTCATTGTACCGCGAATTCCCAAATATTCTGTACGGCGGTGGTCCGGAGCAATGTCCAAGAGGTACGGTTCAAAACCCACGCGGCGCCCGCTGACAATGAAACCCAGCAGTAGAAAAACCAAGCCATACCAATTGGGTCCGAACTGCCCCAGCAACAGTGCCAGCAGCGGCAGTAGGCCGCCCACGGTGATGCAGGTTCTCACGACAGCTCGTGAGCCGAAACGTTGGGCTAAGAATGCCCAAACAACATTGGACAGAACGGATCCAGCTACTTGATAGATGAGATACGTTCCCAAGTACTCGCCGCCTACAGCCATTGTTTCTCGGGCATATACCATGTAGAACGGCAGGACCATGATGCTGAAACTCGCCATATTTTCAATGATAATGAAGCGGCGGAATGTTCTGTCGCTGCGAAGTAGGGTAGGCACTTGCCGCAGAAATTGACGGAGACTTTCCTGGGACTGGTCCGGAAGCGGAGACGGTGGTTCTTCGATTAAGTGAAATCCCAGGGATGCAATGAGCAGACCGACAAACCCGATGGCAAGACTCAATGTGTAAGTAGCAGGAAATCCCAGCTGTGTTTGGGAGAAAATGAAGTTGATCAACAGTCCCCCCAAGAAGCCAGCGATGCTGCCAGCGAACTGTTTCGCTGCGTACATCTGCGTTCGTTGGGGACGAGGCAGCGATTTTGCGGCGATGTCCGCATACGAAATGCTGGCAAAACCAGCACTGATGGAGAACAAAAAGACCCAAACAAAGAAGCTGATGACAGCTGCCTCGGGCTGCTGTTCGGCCAGCAGATACGTGGAAACGGCCATGCCGAGAAACGAGAATGAACGTAGATGAATGCCCAACAGTAGAAATTTGCGCTTATAGCGATGGGCTTTCAGGTAATGGCTGAACACAATGTTGAACAGCAGTGGGATGCCCAACATGATGGAATACAGTGATCCGAAGATAATCTTTGACGGTGTTAGTTCGGCAATGAGTGAAGGGAACACGGTATTAAGATCCAACATGGCCATGGTCAGGGCTAAGAAGAATCCATGCCAAATGAAGGCACCATACGTTTTCGATGCAGAGCTCATTTCGGCTCACCCACCTCTTCATTTCCGTGGTTAACTACCTGCAGTATACAGCGTTTTACAAGGGCGTGCAAGGGGTTCTGGGCGCGCGGGATGGGCGCCCGAGGCGCCGAGGCAAACGATCACACTAGGCGGGCCTTGGGGGTTTGCGGCAGGGTTTGCAGCACTTTGGTCGAAGTAGTATACGTGAAAGTGTAAGGTAAACCATGAGTCGGGGAGTCAGGGACGTGATTGCCAATGGTCCGTGAACGCGACTAACTCGGGACTAGGTACAACAACACAGTAGTCAAGAGAGGTGTGCCGCCATTCGGGGCATGCTTTTTGCTGTAGAATGCTCTGGTTCCATGCTCAGCCCCGAAGTGCTAGCGTCTCACTCTTCATGTCCGAAAACGGGCGTTAGGAAGGGTGTCATGAGTTGAGATGCAGTACGGTGGAGCGGAGCAGGGTTTGAAGATAAATAGGAGGTTTCTTTAATGACTGAACGGCAAATAACAGTTATGAAGTTGCTGGATTCACAAGCCGACAAAGAACAATGGACGAACTGGAAGTGGCAGCTGCGAAACAGTATTCGCTCTGTACGGGTTTTCGAAGAGGTCTTAGGCATTGAGTTTTCCGATGCGGAGCGCAGTGTTCTTGAGACCACTGTCGAACGGTTCCCTCTGTCTGTTACGCCATACTA
>SLOZ01000064.1 GCA_007132255.1 Limnochordia bacterium
CGCATCATGAATGAAGTGCAGGGCGTCAATCGTGTGGTCTATGATGTGAGTTCAAAGCCCCCCAGTACGATCGAATGGGAATAAGGGAAGGTGATACGACATGAGAACGCAGACGCCTCAGGGAGTCAAGGATTTTCTCCCCGATGATGCTCGCTGGAAGGTACAGTTGGAGCAGAGCATCCGCCGTAGTTTTGCGGGATGGGGATACCAAGAGGTGTTGACTCCTTCGTTTGAGTTTTTCGATACTGTCAATCTAGGTGATTCCAGTGACGAGCAAACACTGAAGTTTCTCGACCGTGACGGCCAACTCTTGGCGTTGAGGCCAGATGCGACGACGCCGCTTGCCCGAATGGCTGCGACGAGATTTCGAGATACTCATCGTCCGCTGCGGTTATCGTATGTGACCAATGTCTTCCGGGCCAACCAAGACGAGGTGGGTCGCGAGCGTGAGTTTTTCCAAGCCGGTGTGGAGTGCATCGGTGTGGCGTCACCGTTGGCGGATGCCGAAGTGATAGCGTTAGCTGCGGAGCTTCTTCGGAATGTCGAGCTCGACCAGTTTCAGATCAGTTTAGGACATGTGCAGTTCTTTAACGGACTATTGAGCGAATGTCCCGACACTCAAACACGTCAGCAGATCCGTAGATCCTTCCTGAACCAGGATTATGTGGGTCTTCAGGGCATTCTGCAGCGCAGTGCTCTGCCGCAGTGGGCCAAAAACATCTTGGCGCAGCTTCCCCGCAGCCATGGCGAACGTTCTGTGCTCGAGCAGCTTAAGGCTGAGGTGCAAAACCAAGCAGCCCTTGATGCTTTGGCAAACACCAAGGAAATTTGTGATCATCTCGGAGTTCGCGGCCTGCAAAAGTGCATTTCATTGGATTTCAGCATGCTAAAATCGCTTGACTATTATACAGGTATGGTATTCGAAGGTTATGCACCGCATCTTGGATTTTCGCTCTGCACCGGCGGCCGCTATGACCGTCTTTTAGGTCAGTTCGGTCCCGAACGACCCGCCGTGGGCTTCGCTGTCGGTCTCGAAAGGCTGCTGTGGGTGTTGACTGCCCAAGGACAGCAGCCTCCAGTGGAACCACCCAAGCTTTTTGTTTGGCCTGGTCACGGTTCCCATGCCTTGCGTCTGGCGGCTGAACGTCGCGCTGCGGGCGATACCGTGATTCTCGATGTTCAGAACCTCGAACGGGACGAGGTGCTTGCCCATGCCAAGACCAATGGCATGAGCAAAGTGATCTTTGTCGTCGGGGATGATGTGAAGTGCGTGGATGTCGAACAAGGGGGTGGACAGCCATGTTGAGTATTGCCGTGTCCAAAGGACGGTTGTCGGATGCGTTCGCCGATATTCTCGAATGTGCTGGTTATCCCTGTCACGTGTTGAAAGAGTCCACCCGCAAACTGGTCATTGAAAGCCCCGAAGCTGGGCTGCGGTTTATCTTGGCCAAACCAACCGATGTGCCAACGTACGTGGAGTACGGTGCGGCTGACTTGGGCGTTGTGGGTAAAGACACTCTGGTGGAAGCCAATAAGCGAGTGGCAGAATTGGTTGACCTGCGCTATGGACGCTGTGTCATGGTGGTGGCGGTACCGAAGGCCGCCGGGATCCAGAACGTAACGGATTTGGATTTCAACAGTCGTGTGGCGACTAAGTACCCGCACATTGCCCGGACGTACTTTCAGGACCATGGAATTCAGGCCGAGGTGATACCGCTTCATGGTTCCATTGAGTTAGGACCGATCATTGGCTTGGCCGATGCGATTGTGGACATAACGGAAACAGGTCGTACGCTGGTGGAAAATGGTCTCGAATCCATTGCGGAAGTCATGGATTCGAGCTGCCGTTTGATCGCTAACCGTGTGAGTTATAAGATGAAATATACAGAGATGCAGCGTCTTGTCGAGGCTGTAGAAGGAGTGGTGGCCGATGAAGATCATTAATACCAAAGATTACAACTCGCTCCATGAAGTGAAGCAGTTCTTAATGCGGCCGCATTTGGATGAAGTGGAAGTCAGTCCCGGTGCTGCGGCTCGTACGAAGGCTATCTTTGGTGAGGTATTGACCCCGGAGCAATCGGTGGAGCGCATTCTCAAGGATGTCAAGCTGGAAGGGAACACCGGTCTGCTGCGCTATATTGAGCGCATCGATGGTGTTGTTCTGGAGGAGCAGGATCTTTTGGTCGGTCCGCTGGAAATGGAAGCGGCCATGAGTAAGGTTTCGTCAGAGTTTTTGCAGTCACTGAACAAAGCTGTGGAGAATGTGCGCGCTTTTCATGAACGTCAGCGAGAGAATAGTTGGTTTACAGCCGACGAAAACGGCGTCATTCTCGGCCAGCGCGTCATCCCCATGGATCGGGTTGGAATTTATGTTCCCGGAGGGAATGCACCACTGATTTCTACGGTTGTGATGAGTGCGATCCCGGCACGGACCGCCGGCGTCCGCGAGATCTGGATGGCGACTCCACTGCGCGATGGTGTGATTGATCCCCATTTGCTGGCTGCAGCGCACGTCTGCGGTGTTACCGGCATTGTTAAGGCTGGCGGAGCCCATGCTGTGGGGGCTTTGGCTTTCGGGACCGCCACCGTTCCGTCGGTGGATAAGATCGTGGGACCTGGGAACCTGTTTGTGACATTGGCGAAAAAGATGGTCTACGGTCGTGTCGGCATTGAGTCCTTGGCAGGGCCCAGTGAAGTTTTGGTCCTCGCCGATGAAACGGCATCTCCGAAGTACATTGCGGCCGACATGCTTTCGCAGGCAGAACATGATTGGGAAGCGGCGTCCTGTCTGATCACGACCAGCCAGCGTGTGGCTGAGGAGACGGCTGTCGAACTCCAACGGCAATTGGCGCAATTGGCAACCAAAGAAATTGCGGAAGTATCGCTGGAGCGTTGGGGATTACTGGTGGTGGCTCAAAGTATGGATGAAGCCGTGGAGTTGACGAATATCTTCGCCGCTGAGCATTTGGAGTTGCTAGTAGCTGATCCGTGGAAAATTATGGGTCGCATTCGGCATGCCGGAGCCATATTCATGGGTTCTCTCTCCAGTGAGCCTCTGGGTGATTATATAGCGGGGCCTAATCATATCCTGCCGACTAACGGCACTGCACGGTTTTCATCACCATTGACCACCAATGATTTTGTCAAAAAGAGCAGTGTGCTTTGGTTTACAGAGGAAGGGCTGGCTGAATCCGGTCCGCATGCTGTGAATCTAGCCAGACTAGAAGGTTTGGATGCTCACGCACGAGCTGTACAGATGCGGTTGGATGATCTGAAGTAAGTGCATCGCTGCAGGCTGTGAACGAAGCAGAGGCCATTGGCTGCTGGGAATCGGAGGGATCATCGATGAGTCAGAAACGTAGTGCCCAGGTAGAGCGGTCTACAGCAGAAACAAAGATTCATGTGGAATGGACGTTGGATGGTCGTGGTCGCGCCCATGTGAATACGGGAGTCGGTTTTTTTGATCATCTGCTCACGGCCATGGCCAAGCACGGGTTCTTTGATCTGAATATCAAAGCGGAAGGCGATCTCCATGTGGATGCCCACCATACCGTGGAAGATGTCGGAATTGTTATGGGTCAAGTGTTCGCCAAAGCGCTCGGAGACGGTCAGGGAATGACGCGCTTTGGTGATGCCTGGGTACCCATGGATGAAGCTCTGGTCCACGCTGCACTGGATATCAGTGGGCGGCCGTTCCTAAGCTGTGGAATCACCTATCCGCAGGAGCGCGTCGGATCGTTTGACAGCATTCTGCTGAGCGAGTTCTTGCGGGCTTTTGTGCAGCATGCCGGCATTACGCTCCACGTTCGCCAGTTAGCGGGCGAGAACAGCCATCATATTCTCGAGGCCACTGCTAAGGCTGTAGCTCGGGCTTTGGCTGCTGCTGTGGTCAAGCATCCCAAGGTTGACGGAGTTTTGAGCACCAAGGATTGGTTAGAATTGGGCAGCAGAACGGAGGAAACCCATTGATCGCCATTGTGGATTATGGAATGGGTAATCTGCGCAGTGTGCAGAAGGCTTGTGAGAAGAGTGGCATGCCAGCGGTACTGACGTCTGACCCGGCTGTTGTCCGGCAAGCTC
>SLOZ01000433.1 GCA_007132255.1 Limnochordia bacterium
CCCAAAGGCCCCGCAGCAGATCTCGTTTGGCATCGGCCATCGTTATTGCCTCCCTTCAAACGCAGAAAGTGCTTCGGAGAAGTTGTTCCGTACTGCTTGCGCCACAGCTTCCGCGGAGAGAGTGGCCCCCGTGATGTTGTCGATATCCTGGCTGATGCGCAGAGGCGATTCAACAGTCTTACCTCGGAACTGGCTGCGAAACTCTTCGCTTTCGATCCTTGACCCCAACCCGGGCGTCTCTGTATGGTTAAGGACAGCAACATCGACGATTTGCTTACTATCTGCATCGACTCCGACCATGACTCTCACCGGGCCAGCATAGCCACTGGCCTCGCCAGCGAACGCAAAACCGAGTACGTTATCTGCTTCATCCTTAGCGTTAAACATAACAAAATCTGCTTCCACGAACTGAACGGAGTCAGCACTGGAAAACACCTCGTAAACTGTACTTTCCATTTCGCGCGCTTGATTCTCGGCAATAATGACGCTGGCGACATTATACACCTGCGACAAAACACCGGCGGACACCATAGCAATGACGGTCAATACGATGACCATACGTACAGATTCACGCATCGAGGGTCACCCCCTGCCCAAAAATTCTTGGCCGAGTCCAGCGGTTGATCAAGGGAGTTGCCGCATTCATCAGCAATATAGCGAACGTTACACCTTCCGGCAAATTGCCCCAGAGACGGATAACAGTCACAATGATCCCGACACCGATTCCGTAAATCACACGACCGCGTCGGGTGACTGGAGTGGTAACCATGCAGGTTACCATGAAGACTGCAGCAAACATGATGCTGCCACTCATGATGTGGAATAACGGATCATGTCCCAACACGAACATGAGACCTATTGTGGTGGCAAGAAAACCCAGAGGCATGCGAAAATCCAGAACTCCTCGATAGAACATAAAAATACCTGCTAAAAGGATGGCTAATACTGATGTCTCTCCCAAGGAGCCGGCGATTGATCCGAAAAAAAGGTCGGAGTACGGCACCACACCGCTGCCCAACGCCAGTGGTGTTGCGCCAGAAATGCCGTCAAACGGTCGTGCCCAGGTGGTCATCGGAACGGCAAACGACGTGGTCAAGAAAGCACGGCCCACCAAGGCGGGGTTGAACGGATTGTGCCCTAAACCGCCGAAAACCTGCTTGCCCAAGCCGATGGCCACAATGGCTCCAAGGACGACCATCCAAGACGGCAGGGTCGGTGGTACGCTCAACCCCAAGAGCATACCGGTAACCAAAGCGCTGCCATCATGCGTCGAACTCGGTTTACCCCGCAGTCTTTGAAAGATTGCTTCTGCCACAACGGCGGCTGCCGCTGCCCATAAGACCAAACGCACAGCATCAAGACCAAAGAAATAGATACTGGCTCCCCAAACCGGCAGTAGGGCCACAACCACTGTCAGCATAATCTTCTGCGTGGAATCGGTGTCGCGTACGTGTGGTGACGACGCTAGAATAAGCTGTTGTTGTTCCAAAGAGGTTCGCCTCCTATCTTAACTTGAGCGGGTCTGTTTGGCAGACATAATTTGGTTTTTCGCCAAGCGAATATAGTGAAGTAGATAGCGTTTTGAGGGGCATATGTACGAACAACAGCCGCATTCAATGCAGTCCATGGCGCCATAGTCCTCCGCTTCATCCCAACGTCCAAGAATCGCTGCTCGTTCAATCCGCATCGGCAGAAGATATGCCGGGCAAACATCACCACACCGCGAACACTTGATACAGGCCAAAGGATGTGTGGGTGCACACTGTTCCTGGCTGAGAACAAGAATGCCAGACGTCTCTTTGATAACGGGAACATCGGTGGTTATCTGGGCTGTTCCCATCATAGGTCCACCCGAGATCACCTTGCCCACTGTGCCTTTGGTGCCACCTGCCGCCTCAATCATCTGCTGGAAGGATGTGCCGATGGGAACCAAAAAATTGCCTGGCCGCTGTACACATTCACCGGTAACCGTAATCACTCGATGCGTTAAGGGCAGGCCATCGCGCACGGCGTGGGCTGCCGCTAACGCTGTTCCCACATTCTGGACAACGACTCCGCATTCATACGGAAGTCCATTGGAAGGTACTTCTCGTCCGGTAAGAGCTTTGATTAACTGTTTTTCCCCTCCCTGGGGGTATTTTACGGCTAATGGAACAATATCGATGTTCCCAGCGTGCTTTCTCAGCGATTGGATGGCATCCATCTTATTCGTCTCGATGCCAATGATCACTCGCTTAGCGCCAATGGCCTTAGCGAGCAAGCGCGTACCTAAGGCAACATCGGCGGCGAACTCCACCATCATGCGATGGTCTGCAGTGAGAAAAGGTTCACATTCGCTACCATTGAGAATAAAATAATCAATTTCGGCATCAGCCGGTGGTGAGAGCTTGACGTGTGTCGGAAATCCCGCTCCACCCATACCTACGATACCGGCAGCCGTGACGGCTTGTTTGATCTGATCTCGGGATAACTGAATCGGATCAGCATGGGATTCCAAGTCGGTCCACGTTTCCTCGCCGTCATTGTCAAGGATGATCGATTGGACCATCTTACCGTGGCTGTGTGGACGCGCTTCAATGGCGACCACGGTCCCAGACACGGGCGCATGAACATGGGCACTGACGAATCCTTGAGCCTCGCCGATCCGCTGCCCAGCCAACACGGTATCGCCCTTTTTTACCATGGGCTTAGCTGAAGAGCCAACATGTTGCTGTAGCGGAATGACTAACTGCTCTGGGGCCGGCAGGAGCTGGATGGATGTCTCCGAAGAGACCTGTTTGTGGTACTCAGGATGGATACCACCCCAAAAGGTCTTTTTCTTCAATCCCGTCACCTCACAAGTTCGTTGTACTTCAGGAAAACATACCAATACTATGAATTCGAGAGCGAAAATAAATTTCCTTCCTCATGGTTCAAGCCTTAGAATCGTGAACTCAAGGACGTTTGGCAGGTAGATCTGTACCACGAAGTCCTTTTTGCAGAGCGGTGGCCGTACAATGTAATTGGTTCTACCATTGGAAATCGTGCTGTCGCCAAGCTTCAAAAACCACGATGGACGCGGTGTTGGCTAGGTTCAATGATCGCCCCTGTTTCATCGGGATCGAGACATGTTGGTCGGCGTAGAACTGCATAACCGCAGGAGGAATTCCCGTTGTCTCACTGCCGAAGACCAAATAATCCTTGGATTGATAGGCTATTTGGTGGTACAGACTCGTCCCATCGGTTTCGATAAAGTACAAGCGCTCGTCGGCCTCAACGGTACCGACGAAATCTTCCCAACTGTCATGGATCAACACTTCGACATACTGCCAATAATCCAATCCAGCTCGTTTCATATGCCGATCGTCCAAGAAAAATCCCAACGGTCGAACAAGATGAAGTCGACACCCCGTCACCGCACAGAGTCTGGCAATACTACCGGTATTGGCGGGAATTTGGGGCTGGTATAAGACAATGTTCATGGATCATCACCACCGGTATTCCGCAAGAATTGCAGCTGCAGCCTGCGGATTCATTACTGCCGAACTGTTCAACCACAACCCAGCTCTTAACTGGCTATTCGGGTTTGCTAGCGGGTGTGATGACACACAACGAAGCAAGGCTTTCGATCCCTACGCGCAAACTGGAGGTCGTCGCCCCCAGCTGCCTTCGGTAGTATATCACAAAACAGACATCATGAACACAAAGGCTGAATCAAAAGGTTTCAATATTGTCGGGTTCACTCTGCTCCGTGAGCGGTGTGAACTATGACCACCCCCACAAGGCGATGGTTTCTTGAAGCTGCCGCTGTGGCCTGTTAAAACTGCCAACGCAGCCAAAGTTGCGTGTTCCCATTGCGATAACCAGCGCCAACGGAGAATGGCCACTCTTCATCTTGAATGGTAGCCCGGAAACCCCACTCTTCGGACTGCAAAGTAGCCACGAAGCGAAACGGTGCTCGGAGCGCATTGTATCGGAACTCCAGTTGCACAGGTTCCGAACCCCAAGCAGCGGATAGCCGCCAGCGTCCCCACTGGCGCAGTTCCAGAAAAGGGACCGCTTGGTAGAGGAAGC
>SLOZ01000248.1 GCA_007132255.1 Limnochordia bacterium
ACAGGCACCGAAGGAAGGGCCGAACCAGAGGAGGTGAGGGTCAATGAAAGCTACCGAACGTGGCACTCAAAAACACAGACAACTCCCGGAGGGAGGCTGCTCGCAAAGGGTATCTGCGGAAAAGAAAGAGTATGCGAGAGCGTGCGCGCCACCAAGGATGGCTGAAACCGACATCACCAGCGCAAGTGGGCTAAGAACAAGACTATTGGAACCAATCCTTGACCCAGACGATCTCTACCGAGCCGCTAAACACGTCATCCGGAACAAAGCGGCGGGCGGCATCGACGGGATACAGGTACACGAACTCTCGGCTTATTTGGAAAGCCATCAAGAAGAGATCGTGAAGCAGATTCGTGAGATCACCTGGAAACGGTGGAAACGCATACGAACCCGATTCGCGAATCTCAAGCGACTGGGCATCAAAGCAGACCAAGCTTGGCAGTGGGCAAACACGAGAAAGAGCTATTGGCGAACAGCGAACAGCCCCATCTTGCGAAACACGCTGACCAAGGAAACGTTTCCTTGCACAGGGGTACACTAGCCTACATCAATACTACTTAGACTGAAAAGCGTGAACTCTGGAACCGCCGTATACCGAACGGCAAGTAAGGTGTGGGAGGTCGGCCGTTCAACTAATGAACGGCCTCCTACCCGATTAGAAGCTCTGCTGGGATCATTAGGAAACTCGGAATGGCGCTGCAGCGAGGTCGTTTGAAACCCAAATAATTCCAGTAAATAGGTATGTGGAAATATATGGAACAGGTGGGGTCCGTCTTTTCCATGGAGATTCGTTGTTAGCTGCGCTGCGAAAGCAGGCCTTGTCGCCTGTTCTCGACAGGCATCGTCTCAATGATGACCAGAGCAAGCAGAACTGGCATCCAGAGTCAGGAGCTTGTTCTCCGTAAAGTCCTTTAGCGCCTGGCCGGCGGTATTGGTGCCAGTCAGGTAAACGGTGATTCCTGCCTCCTGCAGTTTCATGACAGCTCGCTTACCCATACCTTGACAGAGAACGGCCTTGATGGTGTGACTATCGAGCAAGTGGGTGGGTGAGCATTGACCGTGTTCGTGGTGCAGATTTTGATTCTCCAGGATCTCCACATCTTGACTTTCACTGTCGGCGATGACGAAGAATGGTGCACTGCCAAAGTGGTTATACACCGTGGCTTCAAGACCTTCGTTTCCGGCAGTGGGGATGCATACTTTCATCGTTGAATTCCTCCTTGTCTTGCTGGATCCGCAGTGCATAACCATGCACTAAGGCTGTGGCCATGGTCTGTCTGCCGGCCTGCAGCAGGCGCTGAATCGTTCCTCGCGAAACTCCCATGCGCAGACCGGCAGCGGCCTGATCAAGGCCCTCCAAGTCACAGAGGCGCACTGCTTCTAGTTGATCTAAGGGCAGTATCACCTCATGAAGATCCTGGTAGGGTATGGAACGAGGTTTAAACACCGTATCTCCAGAGATGAAGCGACAGCAGCGGCGTTTCTTGTTTTTGGGTATCAGTAGCCCTCCCTCCCTTCGCGGCCATGAGGTGATGGTAAACATCCCTGCTTGTCCACGAGCAACGGCCAGCTGGCAGCGGTCTTAGCCCCTAGCTGCTGCCGGGCAGGCGGTTGGACTTGGTTTGATCAGAAGTGTGCATATGCACACTTCAAGCATACGCTTAAGTGGAACGGTTGTCAAGCAACGAGCTGGCAAACTTTTCCTAATACCTGGTGCGTGGAAATGGTTCCCAGATACCAGGTTAAATCCCGACAATCTCACCAGTTCTGCACAGTGTCCTACTATGCAGCCCGCACATGACATTTGTCACATGACTTCGTGCTTGTCGGCACTGTTCGGCGTCGGCATTCCGGTATATGATGACACCAGAAGCCAAGCTATCTACTGGATGTCAGCTCTACTGGATGTCAGCTCCGGAGGTCGGCAAACAGACTGAGCGTCCACAATTCCAATGGTAAAACGCAAGGAGGAACTTCGATGATTCTACAGGTTAAGAACGTTGTCAAGCGCTATAAACAGGTGATCGCTGTGGACCAAGTTTCGCTGGAGATTCAAGAGGGTCAAATTTTCGGACTGCTGGGACCGAACGGTGCCGGGAAGACCACATTGATTCACAGCATCGTGGGCTTGGTACCCGTCGAGTCCGGCACCATTACGGTGTTCGGCCTTGATCACCGCCGGGATGAACGTCAGGTTAAGCAGCAGATTGGTGTGGTTCCGCAAGAGTTAGCGATCTTTGAGGATCTGACGGCCATGGAAAATGTCGGGTTTTTTGGAAGCCTGTACGGGCTGAAAGGCAAGCATCTGAAGCAGGAAGCTGCCAAAGCTTTGGAGTTTGTCGGGTTAGGGAATCGCAGTCAGCAGTATCCCAAGACCTTTTCCGGCGGTATGAAGCGGCGGCTCAATATCGCTTGCGGTATTGTCCACCGGCCACGATTGGTGATTATGGATGAACCCACCGTAGGAATTGATCCCCAGAGCCGCAATCACATTCTAGACTCGGTCCGAGACTTGAACCGGGAAGGTATGACGGTTCTTTATACGTCGCACTATATGGAAGAGGTCGAGCAGCTGTGCCACGATATTGCCATTATGGACAATGGCCGAATCATTGCGAAGGGAACGAAGGAAGAGCTCAAGGATCTGGTGGCTCGGGATGAGATTATCCACTTGCAGTTGGCTGCACTCAATGGCAACACGGAGTCGGCGCTGCGGAGCATTGGCGGTGTCAAGGAATGTCGAATTGACGGGCGAGATGTGTCGGTCATCAGTGAGAAGAACAGCGGCAATTTGAGCCGAGTGATGCAGACTCTTCACCAAGAAGGTTTGGAAATCCAGACCATGAGCGTGGAACGACCAACGTTGGAGAGCGTCTTTTTGACCTTGACGGGACGGAATCTTCGGGATGAGTAATGGAGTGAAGCAGCCAGCGCCGCGACCGGAAGTTCCGGCTGCGATCACGAGGATCCGCCATAAATGGGGGCGATCCGGTGTTATTGATACCAATGGCGAGCAAATGGCTGCCGAATGGAGGTGCAGATCATGAAGGTGTTCAATGTGTTTTGGATGACAGTTCTGCGCAATATCCGTGACAGCGGATCGTTTACGCAGATGTTGTTGATGCCCATTGTGTTGATCTTTATTCTGGGCAATGCCCTTGGAGGGGCTTTTACACCCACTGAGATTGGTCAGGTGCGGGCAGCTTTGGTTGGGCACATACCCGGCACAGACAGTGATGTAGTGATGGATTTTCTCGAAATTGACGAGATCACCAACCTGCTGCAGATTCGGGAAGTGGAATCACTGGAGGCTGGACGATTGCTTATGACCGAGGGTTGGGCCCATGCTGTGGTGGATGTATCGGCGCTGCGGACCATGCAAAGCCAGGACGGGCCGGTGCCCATCAAGGTGGAAGGTCTATCGGAACGGTCTTTCAGTGGTGATGTGTTGACCACCATCTTGGAGAGTTTCGTTCGCGGTGCCAATACAGTGGAAGCCAGAGTTCAGCTGGGCGATTTTCGCCTCCAGCATGAATATCTAGGCCCCTATCTGCAGGAGGAATCTGTGGCTGGGAGTGCAGCCGCTTCTGCTGTAGATTACTACGCGGTGACAATGTTGGTGATGATCATACTCTATGGAGCCATTTACGCCAGTTCTGGTATGGCCGAGGACTTCTTGGAACCGGTGGGACAGCGGCTGCGGTCGACGCCTGTTGCGCCCATGGCCCTGTTTACCGGCAAAGTTTTGGGTGTTGTGTTTACGTTAGTGTGGCAGATCGTTATCCTAATTGCGTTCACGGCGATTGTTTACGATGTGAACTGGGGCACCCAGCCGTGGGCTATCGCTGGCATCGCGTTCAGTGCCGCTGTCTTCGCCACAGCTCTAGGAGTGATGACCCTGACTGCTGTCCGCGACGGCCGTATCGCCACGACCGTCCTCAATGTCCTGATTCCGGTGTCCACATTAGTAGCTGGCGGCTACGTTCGGATTGACCATCCAGGACCGCTGTTTGGATTCCTGCAGCGACTGAGCCCTAGTTTTCTGGC
>SLOZ01000476.1 GCA_007132255.1 Limnochordia bacterium
CCAAATCCAGAGTTTCTACACTCATAGAATTCGAGATCTCGCCACCTTGCCAAATGCTATAAGGTCCTGCTACCGAAAAACACCTGTCTGCCGCATGTGGCGTTCTAAAAGCCCGTGTTAATCGACTTTTCTTCCACTACGAAACAGTTCGTTTTTTAAGACCGTGTCTGCGAAACAAGTCTGCCAAGGCCTAATTTCTCCGAATTTCGTCTTCATGAATCCATCTAACACGTCATATAGGTTGTGATCTTTCACGTGCTATTGACGATATCAGCAAAAAACTGCTGCCCAAAGAACCACAGGGCAGCAGTTTTTCGACACAGTGTTTACTGCTTAACCACGCTTGAATAGGTCGCCAAATACATCACCCAAGTTGGTGGTCAGTTCTTCATTAGAACTGTCGTCCTGTTTTGGCTGTTCGTGCTGCGGTCTAGCTTCTTTGCGCGGTGCTTCTTCTGGTTTCGGTTCGAGTTCACGAATGCTGAGACCGATGCGACGAGCCTGAGGATCAAGGCTGATGACCTGAGCCTCTACCTCGTCACCTGGATTCACGACTTCTTCGACTTTGGCCACATGGCGGTGAGCCAATTGGCTTATATGGACCAATCCCTCGACGCCGTCTTCTAGCTTGACAAAGGCACCAAAATCAACGGTACGTGTAACTGTACCAGTTACTTGGTCACCCACGGCATAACGGTCTTCAATGGTATCCCAAGGATCGGCTAACGTCTGTTTAAGGCCCAGCGAAATCCGTTCCTTTTCCACGTCAACACCGAGAACCATGACATTGATTTCCTGGCCTTCTTCCAACACATCCGAAGGATGGTTGATCCGGCTGTGAGCAATCTCCGATACGTGAAGAAGACCTTCAACGCCACTGCCTATGTCTACAAAGGCACCAAAGTCTGTCAAGCGACGGACTACACCAGGAACCACTGACCCTTCCTCAAGTTTGGCGAAGGCATCGGCTTTAGCTTGTTTCAGTTCTTCTTCCAGGACCTCTTTGTGGGAAAACACTACATTGTTCTTCTGACGATCGAACTCAATGATCTTCAGACGCAGTGTTTTGCCGATATAGGCATCCAAGTCATCCACAAAATTCCGAGACACGTGGCTAGCAGGGATAAATCCGCGTACCCCGACATCTACCAACAAACCACCCTTAACGGTCTGGGCCACCGTTGCCTCGAAGATTTCACCATTTTCGTGAGCTTCCTCGAGTTTTTCCCACGCCTTTTCAGCTTCGGCCCGACGACGGGACAAGACAACATTACCTTCCGCGTCGTCAATTTTGAGAACTTTCACTTCAACTTCGTCACCCACTGCCAAAACCTCTTCAGGCTTGACGTTAGGACGGAAACTCAGTTCATTCAGGGGAATACGGCCTTCAGATTTATATCCGATATCAACCAACACCTCGTCGGAACTGACCTGAACCACTTTTCCTGTGATTACATCGCCCGGTGTTAGTGTCGGAACCATATCCTCCAACTGGTTCATTTCGTTTTCCTGATCCAACTCTTCTTCTTCCGGCTGGACCTCTGTCTCCTGCACTTCTGCTTCTTGCACCGTCTCCTCGTTCGCTTCTACTTGAGTTTCTGGTTCTTGAACCTCGGTCTCTTCGACTTCTTTTTTTGCATCTTCTGTGGCTTCTACTTCAGTCGCTTCTACTTCAGTCTCTTCTACTTCAGTCTCTTCTACTTCGGTTTCTTTAGCTTCCTGTCCTTGTGTTTCCATTTCTTCGGTCACCTTTTCTTTTTCTTCTTTGTTGAACTCACTCATTCTTGCGAGAACCCCCTCGAATAACCAATTTGGTGTGGATGCACCCGCCGTGACACCAACCCGTTCTGCGTCCTGGAACCATGACGCTTCCAACTCTTTGGCCGTCTCGACATGATGCGTCCTTGTACCCTGTTCTTGACAAACTTCCACCAACCGACGCGTGTTGGCACTGTTGCGACCACCTACTACCACCATTACATCCACTTGGGCGGCTGTATCCCTTGCAGAAGACTGCCGCTGTTCCGTTGCGGTGCAGATAGTATCGAAGGCCTTTAGTTCCTCAACCCTTCCGATGAACGCGCCAACACATTCCCGGAGGTTCGCCGTGGATTGAGTAGTCTGCGCAATGATTCCGATGCGTTTTGCCGATGGAAGTTCATCAATGGTCCGAGGTGATTTCACAACCCATGCGGTCTCATCCGAAGCACCAAATATGGCCATCACTTCTGGATGTGACTCATCCCCAACAATCACAACCTGATATCCTTCATCCTTCAACTGTTTCGTCCAACGCATCGCCCGTTTAACAAACGGACACGTCGCATCTACAACATCCAAGCCACGCCTCTCCAGCTCCAACATGGTTTTGGGAGGCACTCCATGACAGCGAACAATCACAACACCTGCGTCTAAATCCCTGGGCTGTTCTTGAACCTGAATTCCTTTGGCCTTAAGTTCATCTACAACCTGAGGGTTATGGATCAGTGGACCTAATGTAGTTACCGGTGCGCCGTGCATCTCGTCAGCGGTCTTGAGCGCAGTCTCCAAAGCCCGCTTCACTCCAAAACACATTCCGGCAGCATCCGCCAGTATTATTTCCACCTTTCCCCCTCCCCTAAATATTTGGCTATACAAATGGGTCTAAAATCCGCCCACACTAAGCATTCTGCATACTAGGGCAGATTCCTTCTTAACAAGGCAGTAAATTGTTGAGATATTTGTTCGCCTGCTGCAGAAATCTCTTCTTTGCCGGCACGCCGAGCTTCTCCGAATGCTATTGGTTTACCAATGCGGACCTCAACGCTTCGCCGTAATCGTAGAGGTTTTACACCCACAACCACCACCGGAACCACTGGTACGCCAGCTTTTATGGCGATCATAACAGCACCACCCTGCAAAGGTTGAACCTCGCCACTCTTACTTCGCGTTCCTTCAGGGAATATGCCTAAGAGATGACCATCCGTTACCACCGAAATAGCATGGCGTATGGCATTACGGTCAGCCAAACCTCGCCTTACAGGGAAAACATGACCCCTGGGAAGAATCCAACGCAAAACAGGGTACTTGAATAATTCGGCTTTGGCCATAAAATGAATCGGACGCCGCACAACTCCAGCCACAGCAACCGGATCGACGAAACTTGAATGGGCGGCGGCAATGACCGCACCGCCTTCGGGAATGTTCTCCAAACCCTCGGCTCGAAGCCCGAATAGAACCCGGACGATAAACGCCATCAAGTTCCGGAAAAATGTATACATTAGTGCGTCGCCTCCCGACCCTGACAAAGGAGTAAAACCATATCTACAACTTCGTCCACAGATACATGTGTCGTATCGATTTCCACAGCATCGTCTGCTTTGCGTAATGGCGAAACTCTGCGAGTGGAGTCAAAGAAATCACGTTCGCGAATCTCATCCTCTAACTCGTCCAAGTTCACCTTGTAGCCACGTCGAATTAGGTCCAGCGAGCGACGGCGAGCCCGTTCTCTGACCGATGCTTTCAAAAAAACCTTTACTTCAGCATCAGGTATGACAGTCGTTCCAATATCGCGGCCGTCCATCACAACATTACCCTGGGCAGCCATGGATTTCTGCTGCGCCACAATGGCAGTTCGAACACCTTCGTGACTGGCAACCATAGATACATTTTGGTTTACCACAGGTTCCCGGATTTCTTCCGTAACGTCACGGTGGTCAATCAAAACGCCCTGTTGACCTGTCTCATTGTCGTGTCGAAGCATTATCTGCAATGACTTAGCCAAACTCGAAACGGCCACAGCGTCTTCGGGTTCTATACTCCGCCGCAGCACTTCGGCGGTCAGGGCTCGATACATAGCACCTGTATCAACATACACATATCCGAGCACTGCTGCAACACGGCGAGCAATGGTGCTTTTGCCAGCACCCGCCGGGCCATCAATGGCGATCCTCACCCGCAGTGACCTCCTTCAGCGCCTGGATAAAACGTTCATTCTCATCAGCCGTCCCCACAGTTACGCGAATGAACGTAGGTAGACCGAAGACATGAGCCGGGCGGATTATGACGCCCATCTGGAGCAGGTCTTCGAATACGTTCGGAGCTTCGCGATCAACATCGACAAGGACAAAGTTGGTTTCGGTAGGAACATACTGCAAACCCATCGCGGTAAATTCTTGATACAGATAGGCTTTGCCCTGTTCATTCACCTTAACGCTTGCGTCAATGTGATCGGGATCGGCAAGACTGGCGATGGCAGCCGCCTGAGCCGCAGCATTGACGTTGAAGGGTTCGCGCGTCTTTTCGAGAATGGCGATCAAGTCTGGATGCCCGATCCCATAGCCAATACGCAGCGCCGCCAACCCGTGCGCTTTCGAAAACGTCCGCGTCACTAAAACATTTTGGCGCTCCTTTAGCCATGGCAGAACATCAGGAAAGTCCTGACGTTGAACATACTCGTAATATGCTTCATCAATCACTATCAGAACCGTGTCGGGAATCTGTTCTACGAACTCCAACAACGAGGTGTGCCCCACAGCCGTTCCCGTAGGATTGTTGGGGTTGCAGACAAACACGATCTTTGTCTTGTCGTTGATCGCCTCTGCCATCGCTGCTAGATCATGGGTGAAGTCAACACACGGAACCCTGCAGAGCTTAGCACCCATCAGCTGTGAAACAAAATGATACTCGCTGAATGTCGGTTCGGCCACAACAACTTCATCACCGGGCTGCAAAAAGGCCTCAGCGATAAATTTGAGAATTTCATCGGATCCATTACCGATGATCAGTTGCTCTGGAGAAATTCCCCAGTGCTTTGCCAACCGGCGTTTCAAAACAGAACAAGAACCATCGGGATAAATGTGAGCTTGTTTGACGAAATCAACAAGCGCCTGCTGTGCTTTGGCCGACGGACCCAATGGGTTTTCGTTGGAAGCTAATTTGATGATATCAGTAATACCCAATTCTTCTTGTACTTCCTCAATGGGTTTACCCGGGACGTACGGTTTTATGACGTCTAACTCTTTTCTGGACCCAGTCTTCATTTTTCCCCACCCCTATTCCAGATGCTTTTTCGCCATTCCATCCAGTTCGGCAGCGCCCGACACACTTTTTTGCAGTCCCCGATGGCGACAACCTGAGAGGCTTGTTATCAGCTTCGCAGGAAATAGTCAGCGGAAGACTCCTACGTGGTTTCACGTGAACGCTGGCCCGCTGCTTTACCGGCTGCATACCCCATAGCGAAAGCCGCCTGTAAATTGAAGCCGCCAGTGAGCGCATCAACATCCAACACTTCCCCACAAAGGTAGAGACCCGGAACCAAACGTGACTCCATGTTCTTGGGGTTTACTTCGCGAACGGATACACCGCCTTGGGTGACAATGGCTGCGGCCAGCGGCAAAGTTTCCGCCACTGTCAGACGCAGATCTTTCAAAACCTTCGCCAAGGCTTGCCGCTCTTCCTTCGTGACTTGGTGAATTGGTTTTTCAGAAGACAAGTCAGCGGCGGCGAGCACAATCGGAATCAACGCCTGCGGCAGTAGATCGTTCATCCCATTCTTAATCTGCTTCCGAGAATACTTGGCGAAATCCCTCTGCAGTCGGCCATCCAGAACATCAGGATCTAGAGCAGGTTTTAAATCAATGTGCATGTCCACAGAAACCCCAGCCGCTAACCAGACGGCTGCGCTTCTACTCAAGGTCAGAACTGTAGGGCCACTAACACCAAAATGGGTGAACAGCAGTTCACCGAATTGGACATCTCGCCCTAGGGAGGAAACCAAACTCACGGAAACATTGCGCAGGGTTAATCCCGATAGGTCGGTCGGCCAGCGCTCTTTGGTGCGCAGGGGAACCAACGACGGCAGAGTTGGTGTCACTGTGTGGCCCACAGCGGCAGCTAGAGTCCAACCATCACCCGTTGACCCGGTTCCAGGGTAACTGCCACCCCCTGTGCAGACAATGACCTGAGCTGCGCGGTAAACCGTGCCATCGCCGCAGCGAACGCCTGTGACGCCGGTGGCATCGGTTAGCAGTTTGCTGACGGCGGTACCCAGTCGAATGATCGCTCCCGACCGTTTGGCGAAGTGTTCAAGCGCATTTGCCACTTGGTGGGCATCGTCAGACACAGGAAAAACTCGGTCGCCACGTTCGACTTTCGTTGGAACACCCTCGGCGGCTAAGAAGTCCAGCATCGCTTCCGGACCAAATTTGTGAATCGCGCCTGTCAGGAAGCGTCCATTCCCAGGAATGTTTTCCAAAACCGCAGTAGGAGGGCATAGATTGGTAACGTTGCACCGTCCCTTTCCCGAAATCCTCACCTTGCGAGCTGTTTGACTCATTTTCTCTAGTACTAACACCGACGCACCTGCAGCTGCAGCTTGACCTGCAGCCATCAGCCCCGCTGCCCCAGCTCCCACCACAAGAACATCAAACGTCGTGCCCATGCTGCACCACCTCGAACAATGCTTGCAGTTCGTGTGGGTCCAAAGGGCGATGTTTACCCACAGCCAGCTTGCCAAGGCGCAGCGGACCAAACGTGATCCGAACCAAACGCTGCACATCATGACCCACAGCATCACACATCCGCCTCACCTGACGGTTGCGGCCTTCACGAAGTGTGATATCCAATATGGCGTGTGCCTGATTTCGCCGGATATCCACACGAGCCGGCGTTGTCATCCCGTCATCCAGAGCCACTCCCGCAGCTAACTGCTGCACAGTGGAAGCGGCAACCGGTCCGTTTACCCATACACGATAGATCTTTGATACCGCATAGCTGGGATGCATGAGTCGATGTGCCAACTCCCCATCATTTGTAAGAAGCAGCAAACCCTCGGAGTCTCCATCCAAACGACCCACGGGGTAAACCCGCTGCGGAATTGACCGCAGGTACCGCATGATGGTTGGGCGGTCTTGCTCGTCATGCACAGTGGTTATGACATCCTTAGGTTTGTGAAACAGAAAATACACCTTTGCTTCTTGGCCAGCAATGGCCTTACCATCCACAACAATCAAATCCTGCTGCGGATCAACTTTCGTTCCAAGGACGCGACAGGTTTGACCATTCACCTTTACCCGCCCCTGGAGAATCCACTCCTCACAGCGACGGCGTGACGCGAGACCACTATGAGCCATAACTTTCTGTAATCGTTCCTCCACGAGACGACCTCCATTATGCTTAACCTTTGCGGTTCACCCCTACACACTCGTACTACCTTCAGCAGCTAAAGCATACCAATCCACGGCAACGTGAGCGTGAGGGGGCCTTCAAATCCTACGTGTCCAACGTATCCACCACTTCATCGCTCTCTAGAACCTCTTCAGGTTCCGCAACCGGGGCCTCAGCAAAGTTCTCCTGTGGCGGAAGGTCCGCCAGACTACGCAAGCCAAAGTGAACTAAGAACTGCTCAGTGGTTCCATACAAAATAGGTCTACCAGGTCCGTCTTTTCGTCCAACTTCCACGATTAAATCTCGTTCCAACAGTGTGTTGACGGCGCTATCCACACGCACACCTCGAATTTGCTCGATTTCCGCTTTGGTGATCGGCTGCTTATATGCAACGATAGCCAGCGTTTCCACACCTGCCAACGTCAACGGTGAATGGACCATGGGACGTCCTAATTGTTCTAACCAGGGTCCACATTCCGGTGATGACACAAATTGGTAACCACCAGCCACCGATCGCAGTTGAATTCCACGCCCATCATAACGCTCCCGCACGCGGTCGACCAAACGGGCTACGAGTTCAGGTTCAACATCCAAAATGTCTCCCAATTGCTTCGGTCCAATTGGTCGTGTGGCGGCAAAAATTAGCGCTTCGATAACAATCTCCGCTTCCTCAACCTTCATTTGCCACACCTCGATCCAACCCATCTCCGATGAACTCCAGATAAATCTCCGCAAAGGTTCCACGCTGACGACCCCGAAGCTCACCGACGCGCACCAACTCGAGAACGGCCAAAAACGTTACGATAACATCCCAGCGCTGACGGCTGGCGAACAACTCGGAAAACTTAATGATGCCTTCCGATGCAAATCGCAGACGGAGTTGGCCAATCCGTTCCTCTAAAGAGATCTGACGCTGGATTTCTCGAACATCGTCTTTCTCCTCGGCAGCCTCTAGAACCTGTGCAAATGCCTTAACCAAATCTCCTAGGGGTATTCCCACGGGATTGGTGAAGATCGGTGCAGTATTCTCACGTTCCGGGGTCCAGCCCCTTGTTAGGCAGCCCGCCAGTGCCTGTTCTTGCTCTTTTAGAAAGCCGGCAATGTCTTTGTACAACTTGTATTCTAACAGCCTTGCTACCAAAGACTCTCTAGGATCCTCGTCTTCGCCGTCACTCTCACCATCTTTATCCTGCGTCGGCAGGAGCATTTTGGCCTTGATCTCCAAAAGCGTGGCCGCCATCACCAAAAACTCACTGCCCACAGTCAAATCCATCTCGTGCATACGCTGAAGCTCCTCCAAGTACTGCCGAGCAATGCGGGCAATGGGAATATCCCAAATGTCGATTTCCTGCGAATCAATCAAGTCAAGGAGAAGATCAAACGGTCCTTGGTATACCTCTAAATCCACCTGGTACATCCATCCTCACTCCTCAGTTAACTCTGCTCATCGCAAGTTTGGAGAATCTGCAGCAGGATGTCTTGGGACGCAGGCCCATGATGGTCTGCAACCATGGCCACAACGGCCGCATCCGAACCGGCCTCGCGAAGAAGATCGGCTCCCAACTGCGCGTGCGCTGCCAGCACCAGCAGTTGCTTACCTTGGCGCCGACTGAAACTCAGAAGTATCGCCTTCCAGCGCTCCTCCATGGGCAGGCCGTGAACAACGCGCGCCAAAATACCAACGTTCTCCACGCTCTTACCTACATCGTGCAGAAGAGCAGTTTGCAGTAAGAGCCTACGGCGTTCTGATGCTAGACCATGCTGGGCAGCGAGTTTCTGGCACTTCTTCGCCGTCGCTAAGCCGTGTACTTGATCAGCACGCTGCATGGAGAGAAACAACCGCGCCTGCACCGGTGAGAGAGTTCCCAGCAGTGAATCGTCCAGAATGTCTCTGCGATGGACTCCGAGGTGCAGCAGGATACGGCATACACCACGTGCAAACCTGAACGTACGCATCAAAAGCGAAATCCCGAAATCACCAGCAGAAGCACGTTATAGATCGGGTTCAAGATCACACGAAATGTTCCCGTAAAGAGTAATACCATTAGAACAAAAGGACCGTACTGGGAAAAACGTTGGTAGCTATAGGCCAGCCTTGGAGGCAGCAGGCCGGTCACCACTTTGGATCCGTCCAACGGCGGAAACGGCAGCAAGTTAAATGCCGCCAAACCCAAATTCAATTGGACATTCACCAACAAGAACATCTGGATCCCATAGGAGAACGGCACTCCAGCAAACACGGGCATAACCCACCGCAGGAGATGATAAAAGACAAACGCCGAGGAAACATTGGCCAAAGGGCCAGCAATGGCCACCAAGATCATGCCTTTGCGCTGGTCCTTAAAATATAGTGGATTCACTGGGACCGGTTTTGCCCAACCGAACCGAAACAACAGCAGCATAAGGCCACCAATAGGGTCCAAGTGTGCCAGCGGGTTCAGGGTTAATCGTCCCTGCGCCCCCGGTGTGGGATCCCCTAGTCTATGAGCCACGTAACCATGAGCAAACTCATGAATGGTTATGGCAAATAACAGGGCAGGAATACCCAAGACAATAAACTCTAGATTCAGATTCAACATACGCTCACACCCCATTCTTACACGCCGATTTTGGCAAACGTAGGCATAGCACTATGCTTAACATCGCAACATGGTCAGCATCGCACCGTGGTTAGCGCCACCGTTGGGGAATCTTATGCAGACGTGTTAGATCTTGATACTGCTCTCGTTCTACCATAACCTCACTCGTACCTTGATAGACGGATACCACGGCTGGACGCGGCAGTAGGTTGTAGTTACTGGACATGGAATAATTATAGGCTCCCGTCGATGGTACGGCCAGAATATCACCGGGTTCCAACTTGGGCAGCTCCACATCAAACAACAGCTTGTCACCGGATTCGCAGCACTTACCAGCCACCGTATAGGTGTGATTGCCCGGTTCCATCATTCTATTGGCCACAAGACCTTCGTACACAGCTTGATATAGGGACACCCGGGGATTGTCACCCATGCCGCCGTCCACCGATGCATAGGTACGGATGCCCGGCAACTCTTTGATCACACCCACAGTATAAAGTGTAGTCCCGGCTTCGCCCACAAGAGAACGACCAGGTTCGATTAGTAATTTCGGCACGGGGAGTCCTCGTTCCTGCGCCGCTTCCTGCAGTCGATCAGCTAGGAACTCGCCAAACATTTTCACGTCCATGGGATCATCGTCATCTGTGTGGCGGATACCCAGACCGCCGCCAAGATCCAGTTCTTTGATATAGTGTCCTTCTTGGGCTGCAGCGGCCATGAAGTCCATCATCAGTAATACTGTGGCATCGAACGCACTGGTGTCAAAGATCTGCGATCCTATGTGGCAGTGCACCCCAAGCAGCTGTATGTTAGCAAGTTCTTGAGCCTGTCGAACTGCTTTCATAGCCGCGCCACCGGCAATGGCCAAACCGAACTTCGAATCTGATTGTCCCGTTTGAATATAGGAGTGTGTGTGTGCTTCTACACCCGGTGTCAGGCGCAGATAAATGCGCGCCGTTACACCTCGGGCGCGAGCCAACTGCGATAGCTGTTGGAGCTCATACAAGCTGTCCACAACGATGCGGCCCACATCAGCATCTAATGCTGCGTTCAACTCGGACTCGGATTTATTGTTTCCGTGGAAAAAGATGCGTTCAGGAGGGAAACTGGCCTGCAAAGCTGTGAATAGCTCCCCGCCACTGACGACATCTAAACCAAGGCCCAATTGCTTGACTAGAGCCGCCATCCCCACCGTTAGGAAAGCCTTTCCGGCATAAATAACTTCGCTGTCAGCCAGCGAAGACAATGCTTGGCGATATTCGGCAGCCCTTTGGCGAACCGCTTCTTCATCGAAAACATACAGAGGTGTGCCATATGTTCGGGCCAATTCTACGGCATCACAGCCGCCGATCGTAAGATGTCCTTGGGCATTGACTTGCATCGTTCCATTCACAAAGGTTCCTCCAAACTGGTTTAAATGGGCAAAACCCCCGCACTGGACGGGGGCCATGCTCTATTTTATCATGTATCTTCATCTAAGGCAAACATTTCTGAGAATGTTTATCAACCAAAACTCCTGTTAGCATCCCATATTCTCTCGTTTCGGTAGAGTTTTACAGAAAATTCGATAAAAGTTTTCGCCCATCACCTTGCGAATCACAGAATCCTTCACGCCTCGCCGTTGAAGGCCCTTCACAATTCGCGGAAATGTCGACGCATCCTCTAGTCCTTGTGGGGTGTTGCTGATACCATCATAATCCGACCCTAGACCAACACCATCTTCACCCACACTATTGATTAAGTATTCAATATGGTCGTACAGATCTTCTGCCGTCACATCCGAGGGATCACTGTCCTTTATAAAGCCTGGGTGAAAGTTCACACCTACGACACCACCGCGATCAGCCAGAGCCCGGAGCTGGTCATCGGTCAAATTACGGCGGTGGGGATGGAGGGCAGCTGCATTGGAATGACTGGCAATCATCGCTGCGTCTGTCTTCACAACATCCCAAAACCCTGGTTCAGCCAAATGAGATACGTCCACTACCATACCCAAACGTGTCATCTCGGCGACAACTTGGTTCCCAAATAAGCTCAGGCCACCAGCTGCGCTCTCTTCCTCCGCCCCGTCTGCCAAAGCATTACGATGATTCCAGGTCAATGTAACAGCACGAACCCCCAATCGATGCATAATTCGCAGATTATGCAGATCCACACCAATGGGTTCAGCCCCTTCCAACGAAAGCAGGC
Organism: Limnochordia bacterium; assembly: GCA_007132255.1. Lineage (GTDB taxonomy): Bacteria > Bacillota > Limnochordia > Darwinibacteriales > B1SED10-159 > SLOZ01. The sequence continues at coordinate 11,916 of SLOZ01000476.1, forward strand.
ATGCTATACGGCCTTGGTCACGCAGTTCCGTCAGATCCTCTGCGCACAATACCGGTCCTAGGTCATCCGAATACGCATCCATCATGTTCCAGAAAGCATCAATCATAGCCAGAGAGCGCTGCAGTGATTGTCCCGGTCGGTAATGCGATTCTGTGAACACAGCAAAAATCTGAGCGCTCAACTGACCCGCTCGCATACGAGGCAAATCCACGTGCCCGCGCGTATTGCCTTCAAAGTACTTCGGGTCGGACGGGAGCTGCATCAAGGTGTCAATATGAGCATCAAAAATATACATCGATATCATCCTCTCTCCATCAAGGCATAAAAAACGCCCGCCCAGAACAGCTCGAGGCAGGCGGATCACTTGAACGAATCACGTTGGTACAAGACTAGCGCGGTTCAACAATCAACTTTATCGCTGTGCGTTCCTCATCATCGATCACAATGTCTGTAAACGCTGGAATACAGATGAGATCAACCCCACTGGGCGCAACGAAGCCTCTAGCAATAGCAACGGCTTTAACAGCTTGGTTCAACGCGCCTGCTCCGATCGCTTGAATTTCAGCTCGTCCCCGCTCGCGCAGCACTCCCGCTAATGCGCCTGCTACGGAATTCGGACTGGATTTTGCAGAAACCTTCAATACTTCCATGTTGTGACCTCCTATAGCGAAGATAGTGGTTTTGTTGCTACCGCCAGCTACTTATATATATTATAGGTTGTCACGAAAATTCCTTTTTTCACACAATATTTTCTTGGTCAGAAAGACGGAATATTTCTGTCGTTTTTCCCTTGCGATCCAGTTCTGCCAGCACTCCATTGAGCTGACTGCGACCAGATGCTACCGTAAACCGGTTGGGTAATTGTGTAAGAAACTTCTGTATCACCGGCTGCCGCTCCACCCCGAGCACTCCATCCATCGGACCGCACATCCCTAGATCCGTCACATAACCTGTACCCCGATCCAGAAGTCGCTGATCAGCGGTGGCAACATGCGTGTGTGTTCCCACCACTAGACTAGCTCGCCCATCCACATGCCAACCAAAGGCTATCTTTTCTGACGTAGCCTCAGCATGAAAGTCCACAACGATGTGGCGCGTTTGCTGTGACATCTCGCCATAGAGTTGATCGAACTTCCTAAACGGGCAATCAAAATCGCCCATAAAGACGCGGCCGGTCAAACTCAAGACCGCCAGAGTTTCCGTTCCCACTGGTAGATAATGCACATAACTTCCAGGCACCCCTGGAGGATAATTGGCCGGGCGTAGTACTCGTTGTTCTTGCTGCAGATATGGGTAAACTTCCTTTTTATCCCAAATGTGGTTACCACTGGTAATGACATCAATGCCTAAGTCAAAAAGTTCTTCGGCGACCTTCTTTGTTAAACCAAAACCACCGGCAGCATTTTCACCATTGGCGATGATCACGTCTGGCTGGTGCAATTCGCGAAGTTTGGGCAGAGAATCCTTAACGATTTTCCTACCTGGGTTGCCAAAGATGTCCCCCAGCACTATAATGCGCAATGTCATGCCTCCTATCCCACAGCAGGAACGCTATAAACTAAAACGCGCCCACCATCTCTATAGGCGATTAACGTTTCGGATGTATTCCACTGTGCCCCGTTTAACTGCTCCTCCAAAAATCCTTCCTTGACCATGACATCTTCCGTGTCCTCAACGTAGTCCTCGGTTAAAATGTTGTCGCCAAACTGACCCCAAAGCAATTCAAAAAGTAACTGAACCTGTTTGGGAACAAACTGGTCTAGAGACCAGTTCAACTGCAGTTGAGAAAAACCTTTCATGGTCTGCCACTGAATCTCAGGCAAATACAGATACGATTTCATCCACTTGCGCATAACACGCTTATGCTGTTTTAGTGTGTCGGTGAACGCGGCCTGCTGGTGTTCCTCCACATCCTGGAGAAGAATGGATAATAAAATCCGCCCATGTTTGAGCTGGATCGAATTGACACCTGGGAATTTCACCAACACTGCCACCATGAACCCCGTTAACTCCGGAGCGTTCTTCGATAATTGATTCCACGGCATGGTTTGATCGGCCACGAGTCCACCCTCCTTCCGAATGCTGGAAAACCAGGCATTGCTGCCTGGTTTATTTTGCGTATTCAACAGCGCGAGTTTCGCGGATTACCGTTACTTTAATCTGTCCAGGGTACTCCATCTCTGACTCGATCCGCTTCACAATATCCCGTGCGAGTTTCACCGAAGTAATGTCATCAATGGCATCCGGTTTCACCATAATGCGCACTTCGCGACCGGCTTGAATCGCGAAACACTTGTCAACACCTTCGAAACCGCCAGAAATCTCTTCTAACTTCTTAAGTCGTTTAATGTACGTCTCCAGTGTTTCACGGCGAGCTCCCGGCCTAGCAGCAGATATCGAATCAGCGGCTGTGACCAGTACGGCCTCTACACTTTCTGCTTCATAGTCTCCATGGTGACAAGCCATGGCATGAATGACATCAGACGACTCTTTGTACTTCTTGAGTAGGTCGATACCGATCTCAATATGGGTTCCTTCCACTTCATGGTCGACAGCTTTGCCAATATCGTGCAGCAAACCAGCTCTGCGAGCCAAGCGTGCATCGACACCGAGTTCGGAAGCCATGATTCCAGCTAAATGCGAAACCTCAATGGCATGTTTGAGAACGTTTTGCCCATAACTCGTGCGAAAACGCAGCCGACCCAGAAGTTTTACAAGCTCTGGATGCAACCCATGAACATTCGTTTCGAAGGTTGCCTGTTCTCCTTCATCACGAATAACAGCGTCCACTTCTTTACGTGCCTTTTCTACCATTTCTTCAATACGGGCTGGATGGATTCGTCCGTCACTGATCAGTTTCTCCAGTGCAATCCTGGCGATTTCCCGC
>SLOZ01000318.1 GCA_007132255.1 Limnochordia bacterium
AGCACGAGGAAACATCCAGTTTCCCTAACAGCCTCCTCAGGTGAATCCGCTTTGGCGGGAAGGCGAAGCGCTGCTGTTGGCTGAGCCAGATTTTGAACCAATAATCCCAATGCTTGTGAACTTCTGTGTTAGGTTCTCAGAGCCACAAACAGAACAAACGGCTTCTTGTCGGTTCTTCCAGGAACCAAGCAGGTTTTCCTCTTGACCGCATTTTTGACAGACAAGTTCATAGATCGGCATCAATTCACCTCCTCGGAGCCATATACCCCCGTACGGTATTATTCTACACCGCTCCAAGTTCGCTGTCAAGACTCTGCAGGCAAGGCAATTGCACAGGTTGCGTCAACGGTTCGTTGGATTTTCCGTTATCGGGACAAACGTTTAAGCTCCAGTACAAGAAGCCTTTGGATCCCCATCAGTGAGACCCTTAGGTTCACCGACAGACTAAGGCATCCTCTACCTCTTCGCACAGACCCCGATCAACTAGCGGCCCGCGTTGACGTATTCAATCGATTCTTTGCCCGTGATGCGCTCGATGTCTATGGCCATGACACGGGACTGGCTGCAGCCGGCGACTTTCTCCTGCTTTTCTCGTTCCGGGCGATCCCCGCTATACTTTTCAATTAACGCTGCGAAGGCCTGCAGCCGCTCATCGCCTTCCACAAGTCTCGCTTGGCCAAACGCAATAACGCTTCGGTAATGCGTCGTATATTCTGCACTCACGATGGTATCATCGTCGACTAAGGCAAACGAGACCTTAGGATGTTTAGCTATGGCATCAACTTTGTGCCCATACTTTGCTGTATGGAAATAGATCCGACCCTGCAAATAGACGAAACTCAACGGAACAGCGTACGGGTAGTCCTCATCGCCGAGGCACGCCAAAATACCGTTTGTGCAGCGCTCCATCACCGCTGTAACAGAGTCGGTCGACAAAGACTGCTCACTGCGTCGCATATCTCGAAACATAAGTACACCTCGCTTTCAGTAGAAGATGACCTGCACTCTCGTTGAAACAGCACTTCATCATCGCAAATCTGGCATGCAGGGGTTTGATCGGTGCATAGACACGTTTCCAGGCAACAGGCAAACTCGGCCAGCGTGGCACTGGGCTAGCGAGATTCGGCGAATTGTGAACTAGTTGGCATACCACTCCTGTGGAATCGGCCTATCGTCCAAGAACAGATCCGGATTGCGTTCTAGAAAGGCACTGACCATATCCACCATGGGTTTGCCTTGGCAGAGGACACTGTCAGCATCTCCGATTCTCACTTTTTTGGCGATGCCCAGTTTCAACATAGGCTGTTCAATCTTCCCATAGTGACTGGAGATATCGTTTACGGGTGACGAATGTCGCCGCATAGTCTGATGGATCAAATGACCTTCCGGCGTCCGGATTGTCAAGACCTGGTACTTTTCAGACAGACGGTTCGGCACCTCGTTCCATTCTTCAACTCCATGAAGAATGGTATTCGTCGTGAGCGGAGCTCCAAGGAACAGGATTTTCGCATTTCGATCATAGAGCTTGCCCCAGCAGCCCTGTCGGGGAAGGGGTGTTTGGCTCCGCTCTTCGCCAGCTGTGAATGCGGCAGCGTCCTCACCCAAGGCCCCCACAGAATGGGTCGGATGCCAGGAACGGATCACGCCGGGTCGCTTTCGGAAAAGTTCGGGCAGAATGCCCACACAAGAAGGCTCCGTGGCCGGATCAAAGATAGAGTAATCCTCGTTGATCTGCTCCCAAGTATGCGTGGGGAAGACAAGTAGACCAGGTTTGAGATGCTCACTGAAAGCATCTAAGACCGTATCGGCACCACCATCCACAGATCCGATGGCTTTCATCGATGAATGAATTAACAACGTGTCATGGGGTTTGATCCCCGCTGCTTGAATATGTTGAATGAGATCAGATTTTGTATACATAACTAGCTCCTTCTGTCTTCGCAAATCCGGCTGCCTGCGCAGCAGGCGGACATCGTGTCAGGCAAGATTTTTGCCCAGCAGAATAAATTCACGACCTTTAGTCCCCAGAAAGCGCTTGGCCAGGTTCTGGGGCCGTTTATTGTACGCTTGAATCCAAGAAGCCTCAACGGTATTGTAGCCCTTGGCCAACAGCGTGTCCACCAAGCGGGTAACCAGCGCAACACCAACACCTCGGTTCTGCTGGCCTGGGAGCGCTCCCACCGAGATGATGCGGGCTCGATCTACGGAATGTCCCTGCAGTTTTTGGTACATATCCGGGAGGCAGACCAAGAGACCAATGGGCTTGCCCGTCATGTCTTCAGCGATTAAGACCAGATCGGGATCCAAATACGGCCGCAAGCCCGCCACCAAAGAGCGATCATCCTCCAAAGAACGCGCTGCGTAATCCGGACTTTCGGCAAAGATGGCCATCTGGAGCGCATGGAAGATCCGAATCTCCGCGTCCAAACGCTCTAGGTTGAGTGAGCGAACCTGGACGTTAGGCACGGAGCGCCGCAACAGGCGAGCTGTTCGCCGATTGAACAGATAACTATAAAGCGTCTGCTCCACGCGATATCCGGTTTCCAGGAAGATATCCTTGTAAAATGCTGGATTATGGTTGGTAAGAATGGTTTGGGGAAGACGAAAGCCCGCAGCTAGAAGCCCTAAAGAGGTACTATCTACTTTGGGCGCGAGAATCCGCTCCATGCCCAGCTGGCGCAGCCTCTCTTCACAGCGTGCAAGAACGGCTTTGCCTGCTGCTGGATGTACTGCCTCGAAGAAACCAATCTGTCCCACGGTTCCTGATTCAGCGGGGAAAAAGGCCGCTCGAGCCGTGGCCCGTGTTCCTTCTATGACGAGCACAGCTCGCAACCGCTGCCGCGGCTGAATTCCACGCATCACCGCACCGGTGAGCATCTCCGGAACCCAAATCGGGTCGCTGCGATAGACATCTGCTGCTACCTGCAGAAAGTCGCTGAGATCATCGCTGCTGCCGTAACTCACCTCGCGGATTTCCATGCCATTTCCCCCTATGGGTTATCTGTGTCGGCGGCGAAACAGCGCACCACACGAATCATCTTGCCAGAGCGCGCATTGCGCTCCGGCGAAGCATCGCTGAAGTGAATGGCAGGCTGTTGAGCACCGATGCGATGAATCCAATACGCCAAATTATCCGTGATTGCCTTCTCGATAGACCGTCTGTCCACGTCTGCTTCCAGAATTAAGCGAATTTCAATCTGATCCGCTGCTATCTGCAGCGCTTGGTAACTCGAGATAGCCTGCGAAGCCTGGATAATGGAACGCCGGACGTAATCGGGAAAGAGATGTCGCCACTGACCCTGCGAGTCTCGGAGCAGGAAGCTATCATCCTGGCGTCCGTGAATACGCTGAATGACGCGAAAACACGAACCGCAGGCACAGGGGTTCGGATCCAGTTCCAACAGATCATTCATTTGGTAACGAATAATGGGCTGCGTGGTGCGGTAAAGATCCGTAATGAGAATGTTCTTGGCATCGCCTGCGGAATCTTCGGTGTCGAGAATTTCTGGATACAGCACATCTTCATTGAGATGCAGTGCACCGCGCCGGCAGGTGGAGCCGATGAATCCTTCCGATGCCTGGTAGATCTGCACCACACGACAATCAAAGGTCTCCTCCAGCTTGCGCTTGGTATTCTCATCCAAGACTTCAGCGTACGACACCACCGCATCGATGCCGTGATCCATCGTCTCGGCGGCTTCGGCTAATAGGGTCAGAAGTGACGGTGGTCCAGCTAAAATATTCAATTTTCGCTCGTTGATCATCCGCACCAGTTCCGCAATGGGTCGTGTATAATCCACATAGACCAGCGTCACCCCGAAGGACTGCACCTGCTGGAACGCCGCATTGTTTAAACGCAGGGCAAAGAGCACGTTCTTCGGCTTAATGGATGCCGGGATGCCGCTGCGGGCAAACAATAGGCAGCCATAACGCTGCTGTTCAGCTCGGGAAAGAACCGTCAATCCTTGGTTTCCCGACGTACCTGACGACAAACCCACCGAATAGCGCCCTTGGTACAATTCTAC
>SLOZ01000002.1 GCA_007132255.1 Limnochordia bacterium
ATTTACAATATATTCAATACGAAAAAAATCCTTGGCCGCGAGCCGCGCGTGCATATTTCCAGTACCAGTGGAATTTCTGGGATTGCTCATTGGATACGGATGCATTTCGAGCTGCATGAACCTGTCGACAAGAATCACCCTGTGGCCAAGGCTGTGAAAGGCTGGGTCGATGAGCAATATGAGCAGGGACGCGTGACCAATATCAGTGATGAGGAAATGGCTCGTGAAACACAGAAAGCCTTAAAGACACACGAGAGGAGTGAGGTCTAATATGGGTCGAAGCCTTGCACAGAAAATTTTCGAAGAGCATTTGGTCAGTGGATCGTTGGAACCGGGTTCCGATTTGGCTATTCGCATTGACCAGACTCTGACCCAGGACTCGACAGGAACGATGGCTTATCTGCAGTTGGAAGCCATGAATGTGGACCAAGTCAAGACAGACTTTTCCATTGCCTACGTGGATCACAATATGCTGCAGCAGGGGTTTGAGAATGCTGATGATCATAAGTACATCCAAACGGTAGCTAAGAAACACGGAGTGCATTATTCTCGTCCAGGCAATGGGATTTGCCATCAAGTGCACCTGGAGCGATATGCTAAACCGGGCGGCACGCTCTTGGGTTCCGATTCCCACACGCCTACAGCTGGTGGGATCGGTATGATCGCAATCGGAGCTGGGGGATTAGACGTGGCTGCGGCCATGGGCGGTCAGCCCTATACAATTCCAGCACCGAACGTGATGGCGGTTGAGCTTACGGGACAGCTGTCTGCGTTTACTACAGCCAAGGATGTTATCCTTGAGGTGCTGCGTCGATTGACCGTTAAAGGTGGGGTTGGACGGATTTTGGAGTACATTGGGGATGGTGTGCAATCACTGTCTGTTCCGGAGCGTGCCACGATCACCAATATGGGTGCCGAACTGGGAGCTACAACATCAATCTTTCCCAGTGATCACCGGACTCGCAGCTTTCTAAAGGCACAGGGCCGGGAGGCGGACTGGGTGGAGTTATTGCCAGATGCTGATGCGCAGTATGCCGAACGGATCGTTGTTGATTTGAGCGGTATTGAGCCACTGGCGGCGCAGCCCCACAGTCCCGATGCCGTGGATTCCGTAGCGAATATCGGGTCCATTAAGGTTGACCAGGTAGCGATTGGCAGCTGCACGAATTCAAGCTACCAGGACTTAATGCGCGTTGCTGCCATCTTGAAAGGAAAAACCGTACACGAAGACGTCAGTTTGGTGCTATCGCCTGGTTCTAAACAGGTTCTCTCCATGTTAGCAGCCAACGGGGCGCTAGCGGATCTCATTCAGGCAGGAGCCCGGATTTTGGAGTCCGGTTGTGGACCGTGCATTGGTATGGGTCAAGCCCCAGCCACCGACGCCATTTCGTTGCGCACCTTTAATCGCAACTTCAAAGGTCGCTGTGGAACGGACAGTGCCAGTGTCTATTTGGTTAGTCCAGAGACAGCGGCTGTCAGTGCGTTGAGCGGTGTCCTAACCGATCCGCGGGAATGGGGCGTACCCATTGCAGTGGCAGAACCGGAGCAGTTTCCTGCCGAAGATAATCTTGTGGTACCGCCGGCAGCTCCCGATGACGACGTTCAGGTGGTGCGAGGGCCGAATATTAAGGAGTTCCCGTTGAATACAGACCTGCCGGAGCAGTGGGAAGGTGTGGTTTTACTTAAGGTTGGTGACAACATCACCACCGACGACATTATGCCTTCGAATGCCAAACTTCTGCCGTTCCGCTCCAATATTCCTCATCTCAGTGAATTTTGCTTTGCACCAGTGGATGCGGAGTTTCCAAGACGTGCCAAACAGGCTGGGGGAGGCTTCATTATCGGTGGCGACAATTACGGCCAAGGTTCAAGTCGAGAACATGCCGCCTTGGTGCCCTTGTATTTGGGAATTAAGGCTGTTGTGGCCAAGAGTTTTGCCCGGATCCATCGGGCGAATTTGATTAATTCTGGAATTGTTCCCCTGGAATTTGAACAACCGGATGACTATGAATGGTTGAAAGAGGGGGATGCTATTGTTGTGGAGTCCCTGCACGAGGCTGTCCAGAGTGGGGATCCGATTGCGGTTCGCGTTCCCAATCGGGACGGACAGTTTATGGTTCGCTGTGCCCTCTCGCCCAGGGAACAGCAGATGATCATGGCTGGTGGCCGCATCAATGTCATTCGTCAATCGCAGAAGGGAGATGCATAGGCTATGTACGAGAAAGCAGCCGAACATTTTGTAAAGCTCATTGAAAGCCAGCAGGAGCGGATTGCCAAGATGAAAGAGCAGCAGGACTTCTTGGACTATGATCATCTAGACACCTTGATTATCGGTGTTGTGGGTGGTGACGGTATCGGACCTGCCATCACGCAGCAGGCGCAGCGTGTTCTGGAATTTGTGTTGGCCGAGGATGTCAAGAACAACAAAGTAGAGTTTCGCGTCATTGATGGCCTGACCATTGAAAGGCGGGCCGAGTTAGGCCAGGCGATTCCTGCCGACACGTTGGCTGAGATTCGGGAATGTCATGTGGTCCTGAAAGGCCCCACCACCACACCGCAGGCTGGTGACCCGTGGCCGAACATTGAAAGTGCCAATGTGGCCATGCGCAAAGAGCTGGATCTGTTTGCTAACGTGCGTCCAGTGCGAGTTCCGGAGGACGGCATCGATTGGACGTTTTTCCGGGAGAATACGGAAGGCGCCTATGCCTTAGGTTCCAATGGTATTGATGTCGACGATGAACTGGCCTTCGACTTTACGGTCACTACCACGGAAGGCACGCGTCGCATCGTTCGCGCCGCATTTGAATACGCTAAGAAAAATGGTAAGACCAAGGTGACCGCCGTGACAAAAGCCAATGTGGTCAAGACTACGGACGGCAAGTTCTTGGACATTGCCAAGGAGATAGCTCAGGAATACCCGGGTATTGAATTGGATGATTGGTATATTGACATTATGACGGCCAAACTCATTGACACAAAACGCCGGCAGCAGTTTCAAGTATTGGTCCTACCCAATCTCTATGGCGATATTCTTACCGATGAGGCAGCAGAATTCCAGGGTGGTGTAGGAACAGCGGGTAGTGCCAATATTGGTAAGCGTTATGCAATGTTCGAAGCCATACATGGCTCGGCGCCTCGCATGGTGAAAGAAGGGCGAGCTCAGTATGCCGATCCTTCCAGCATGATGCGGGCCGTTGTCTTGCTTTTGCAGCACATCGGACGGGAGCAGGAAGCCTCTCGCTTAGCGGAAGCATTGGATATTTGTTCGATCAAAGAACGCCGCTTGGTCATGACTGGCCGTGAAACTGGTGCCACCGGTGAGGACTTTGCTAACTATGTCATGGAAACGACAGCCAATCTGGAATAGGAATGATGGAGCCCGTTAGGAGGGTGAGCATGGATGTGTTTGACACCCGCAGAGATAAGGATTCGTCGGGGCGGCACAATCTGGGAAGTCGGGTCTTTTACCGCTTGCGTGAAGACATACTGAACGGGAAGTTCGTGCCCGGCGAAGCCATCCGGGAAGGGAAGATTTCGCAGGAGTTGGGCGTCAGCCGGACACCGGTGCGCGAGGCGATTCGGCAGTTGGAACTGGAGGGTCTCGTTTCGGTTTATCCCCACAAAGGTGCGGTTGTAACGGGTATCAGTGAAAAAGATATTCGCGATATCTTTGCCATCCGCTCCCATCTTGAGGGCATGGCCGCTCTATGGGCGGCTGTGCATATGAGCGATGAGCAGTTTCAAGAGTTGAAGGACGTCGTGGAGTTAATGGATTTTTATACAGCCAGACACAGCTTGAACAAGCTGGTCGATCTGGACAGCCGCTTTCATGAAGTCATCTATGAAGCATCGGACAGCAGTCCACTGCACCACGTGCTCTCGTCGTTCCACTATTTTGTCCAGCGAGCCCGCATGGCGTCTCTTTCCACTCCGGGGCGGGCAGAGTTGGTGGCCCAAGAACACCGAGCCATCCTCGAGGCCCTGGCAGACGGCGATGGACCTCGGGCCCAGCAATGCATTAA
>SLOZ01000006.1 GCA_007132255.1 Limnochordia bacterium
ACCATGTACCAGGAACAAGGATACAACTTCCAGTCGACGAATGCAAGGTTTCTGACCATTGTTCTCGAATACAACGGAGTACCTGCTATAACGACTCGCAATGCGTATTCGCATTGCGATGAAGGACACAACGAGATCAAGAATCCATCGTTTGCGATTTGGAAAGTGGCAATGCACCCGAAAGACAAGCAGGACAGTGGAAGTTGAGGTGGTTTTTGATGAAGCACGGACGGACAGCGACACAGGGTGGTCAGCACCACACTACGCGGTCGGATAAACGGCGGGCCTTTCGCCGGGGTGCTGCTATGGCGGTTCCTATTATGCTAGGGTATTTTCCGCTGGCCACCGCCTACGGCATTTTGGCCTACCAAGCGGGGCTTCCGGCAGCCAGTACCGTGGCCATGTCGCTGTTGGTGTATGCCGGTGCTAGCCAATTCATGGCCGTCAATATGATCGGTTTGGGCGCTGCAGGACTGGAGATTGTTCTGGCTTGTTTCATGGTGAATATTCGACACATCGTTATGAGCATGTCTCTGCTGCAGCGCTATGGGCATCTGCCAACTTCAACCAAGCGTGCTGCGTCTTTGGGGATCACCGATGAGACCTTTGCCATGCTGTCCTTTGCACCGGCGGACAGTGATCACGCCGGAGGTTGGTTTTTAGCCGGTGTTATGGCCACTTCGTATGCTTCATGGGTTTTGGGTTCCCTTGTCGGTTCTTTGCTCAGCTCGTTAATCCCAGGCGACTGGGCGGCTAGCATGGCCATGGCACTGTACGCCATGTTTATTGGTTTGTTAGTTCCAGGACTGCAGCGGAAACCCGATGCAACGGGAACGGCCGTGGCTGGTGCTCTGGTCTGTACAGCATTGAATCCTGTGGTTGGTGCCGGTTGGGCCATTGCCATGGGTACGCTGTTAGGTGGTTTGGTAGGTGTACTGCGGGGACATTGGGATCCCGACATTGGGGAGGCGAGTTCGTAATGCCTTATTTCTGGATTATCTGTGGAATGGCAGCAGTCACAGCCATTCCTCGACTGCTGCCGGCTCTGCTGCCAGAGGGTCTGACATTGCCCCGGTGGGTCGAACGCTGGCTTGCCAGTATCCCCTATGCAGCGTTGGGTGCTTTGATCTTTCCTGGAGTTTGGTACTTAGACGGCGAGCGCCCTTGGGTGGGAATGGCCGGGGCCACTGCTGCGTTTATCACTGCATGGAAGGGTCTTCCTCTTGGCGTTACACTGGCTGTGGCTGTTGCAGTCGTGATGGGAGTGAAGCTGCTTGGGCTGCCCGGCTGACGATGGAAACCGGCCCTGGACGAATCCCGCTGGTTCCGAACCGACTAAGCGGCGGACTCAGAGGTCGGACTCGAAGGTCTGTCCTGGCTGCAGATGAAACCGAAAACGAAAGGCGACATCGACCGCAAAGGGTAGAACCGAAAATGAAAGTTAGAACCGACAATGAACGTTAGCAGCGAAGACGGAAGATAGAAGCCGACGTTGAAAAACGGAGAGCCGACCCATGATGGTCAGCTCTCCGTTTTTTGCAGTTAGAACGAGTATAGCTCCGTTAGGCAGCCGTTTCCTATGGCGGCTCCTTCAGCTTGTGAAAAGCTGGCTGCACCGATGGCGTAGGCAAAAGCCTTGGTGCTGCCACTGATCTTGGTTAGGGCCGAACCAACCGCAGAAGTTCTGTCATATCGAATCGCGTCTGCATCGGCTCATCAGACCAATGACGGCACCCCGCAAACTCCAATGGTACGCATTGAGCTGGGATTCCCCGTCGACGGCACGACCAGCCACCGGCCAGTAGGTGGGCTGGACAGGCTATACCAACGATGCCCACAACACCGCCCCGTGATGTGGCATCCAAAGCTCCGGGAAAGGCTCGCGAGGCATGAGAAATCACCAAAACTCCAAAATCAAATTTGGTGCCCAGGGTGGCTAAGCGGCCAACCGGACACAGCGAACCGCACTGTTGACAGCGGACTCCAGCCTCCGTGGTCTGCCGCTGGCAATTAGGACCACAGAGACAGGCTGGGACAAGCACTTCGCGATACCTGGTTTGTGAAAACTCCCTGCGATACGCTTGATTGAGCAGTTCCGCTGTTACCAAGGCCAGGTGATAATCCACGGGTTTCAGACTGCGGAGAATTCGGTCTTCCCGGAAGTGTTGGTTTCGTCGGGGTCCTGCTGCCTGCAGTGGGGCTGCGCAGGTGTACGTTCCCAAAACCGTGTCCGCTTCCGCAGTAAACCAACGGGCTGTGTTCCAAAGAGCTGCCAACAGCATTTCGCCATCCGTCAGATCCAGGGACTCGGCATACTGAAACCATTGTCTGTACCAGGTGCCTTCTTCGGCGAAGTCTGGCAGTGCTTCCATGACACGCACCATTTGCTCCAAGCTAGTTAGGGTCCAACGGTCCATGGGTTTTCTGGTTTCTGGCTCCGGTATGCTGGTGCCGTAGAGCAGAGCCAAGGCACCATCTCCCCACCTTCGATAGCGACGGCGTACCTTGGCAGCTCCTCGCACAGCCCGCGTCGAAAGACTTGACCATTGACTGCACCAGCGTCCCCAGCTGTGCAAGCGGACGGCCAAAGCCAACCATTGGGCCATATCTTCAAGGGTTTCTTCTGAGGTATAGCCTGCTGCGCCGGCGTGACGTGATCGCCACTGGGCGAAGTTCGCTAGCAGTAGACGATGGCGTTCCATGTACTGCTGCACACGGTTAGCAAACAACCGGATCGTGGCATAATAGGGTTGAGCCTGCTCGCCGGGGTTCAGCGAGTAGGTGTGGTTGTGAGTCTCTTTTGGTACGGCCGTAGAAACCGTCGTTAGCTGTGCCATGGTATCTCCTTCGCTAAACACTCTGCACGTGCGGGTTTAGAGCTGTCTGGTTGGTGACGGTTACCTGGACTGACCGACTTCGCGGCTGAACAAAAGCAGAGCATAGCTTGCAGGTCAGCGGTCAATGCCTTTACCACAGGGGCAGTTTCCCCGTGAGCTCTACGTCATGCCCGTCGCCACTATCTTCTGGGGCAATCTTCTTAGGGTACATTCCCATCTTGCACCATTTTCTTCCATGAACCAGGTAACTGGAATTATTTGGAGACTAACAAGGATCACAGGTGTCTCCTTTCTTACTATATACGCCTTTGAACAGCGTTCCCTCCGGCCGCAGACGGATCTTCAGATCCGCCCTTGGTACCAACCTTTTTGTTCGGCTGGGCACGCCCACGTGCCATGGTCCAACCCCTGCGTTGCGGTCCCCATGTCCAGCAACCCGCTGCAGGGTTCTCGTTCCGACATTCATCCAACCGACGTTCGTCAAGGCGATCGTCAACTCTTTGACACGCAATCATTGATTGACATTGAATTGACGCTTCGATAGACTAAACATGTGTAAGTTCATAGGCAAAGCACCGCCTCGGATTGAGCTCTCGGTACCAGATTTCTCCAGCAGAGAACTGCATGGCTCTGCGAGTTTACGATAGAACGACCCATGACGAATGACCAACAACCCTGTATGCATAAGCGTTATCTGATAGCCGCTAAAGGATAACCGCTAGCCGCTAATCGCTAACGCCAAACCTACGTTCAATCCCTTTTCCGCAAACGGTACATTGCCTTGCAGCATGAAAGGAGGCCTAGGAGTGGAACAGCAAAGACCCTCCCGGCTCGGCATGGTCATGGATGCTTTGAATATCTCCGGCAAAGAGTTGGCTGCCGCACTGCATGTGGATCACTCGTTGGTGAGCAAGTGGCGCAATAATAAACGTGCTCTGCTTTCGCATTCTGCACACAGCCAGAATTTGGCCGAAGTTCTCCTGGCCTTTCAGGAACGCAGTGATCATAATGTTTTGTATCCCATCCTTCAGGCATACAATCCTAAGGCGGATCTGCAGAGCTTGGAGACGACCCAGGACGTGCTGCGAGCTTGGCTGACAGATCGCACCCCTTCTAGTCATCAACCCTTGTGGGCGGGTGCATTTGGTGAGAACCACGGTTGGTACGATGCCCAAGTCCG
>SLOZ01000411.1 GCA_007132255.1 Limnochordia bacterium
GATTCTGCCAAGTTACCTGGTAGGTTGGGGCTCTGATCATGTCATCATTCGAACGTGGGAAGGAAATGTGGTGAAGTACCCCAACTTTGAAGGCAATATTGCACAGAATATCGAAGTATGGGATGACGGCGAAGACTGATGGTTTTGAGACTGTGAGTAAGCACCAGTAAACCAGAGACAGCGCGTTGTTCTGATTCCGAATGAATGGAGAGGATGCTATGTACGATGTAGTGATTTTGGGTGGTGGCCCATCGGGTCTGGCCGCTGGTGTCTACGCTGCTCGCAGCAATCTGCGTACCGTGATTGTAGAGAAAGGTCTTCCAGGTGGCCAAATGCAGAACACACTGGAAGTAGAAAACTATCCTGGTTTTCTAGAAATCATTGGTCCTGAATTGTCTGAGAAGATGCACCAGCACGCCACGCATTTTGGCGTTGAATGGCAGCAAGGTGAAGTAGAATCAGTGGACATGGATGGTCTCGAGAAGACCGTGCACCTGGTGGGCGGCGAAATCTTGGTGGGTAAGGCTATCATTATTGCCACAGGCGCCCAACCTCGCTATTTGGGTGTACCGGGTGAAAGAGAATTCAGCGGTCGGGGAGTATCATACTGTGCCACTTGTGATGGAGCCTTCTTCCGCAATAAAAAGGTTGTCGTTGTCGGTGGCGGGGATTCAGCCCTTGAGGAAGGAACGTTTTTGACCAAATTTGCTGCTTCGGTGACGATTATTCACCGCCGGGGGGAACTACGAGCCCAGCCTATACTCCAAGACCGCGCCTTCAACAACGAAAAGATTGACTTCATCTGGAACACGCAGGTCACGGACATCGTCGGTGACGGCGTTGTGAAGTCCGTAAAGCTTGCCAACACCGAAACCGGTGAAGAGAGTACGTTGGATACCGATGGCGTTTTCATCTATGTCGGATTCCTTCCAAACACCGAATACCTGAAAGGCAGCTCAATTTTGAACAACGAAGGTTACGTAGTTACCGATGGTAAAATGGCCACCGAGATCCCAGGGATTTTTGCCGCTGGCGACATACGCGATACTCCGCTTCGTCAGATTATCACGGCCACCAGCGATGGTGCGATAGCGGCAATGTCGGCATATCACTACACCGAAACATTGGACTAGCTTGGTGCGGTCTTCTCGCAATACGAAAGCACGGGATCCTTTACGATGCGGGTCCCGTGCTTTCATTCGTCTATTTCATGAACTTGGTCATAATACCCATCAGTTCATCGATGGCCTGTTCACCTTGATCACTCTGTACAGCTCGCAAAATACAGCTGCGTGAATGTCCCTCAAAAATGCCTAATCCCACCTTGTCCAAAGCAGCGCGAGCTGCTGCTACCTGGATAAGAATGTCCATGCAATCTTTGTCTTCATCAATCATTCGCTGAATACCGCGTACCTGGCCCTCAACGCGGCGCAAACGCTGCACCAGTTTTTTCTTTTCTTCTTCTCTGGACACCTTTGAATCAGCCTCCCTTATTCCTTAGAGTCCAAAGCAACTCCACACAGTTGCTCTGCAGCTTCGCTTCCAGATATGTCAAAAACCGAAAGAGAACAACACAGGACAAGCACCACAGCCCCCTCCGCAGGGAGCGGGCCCCAGCCACAGGATCATGCAACGGCTTTGATCCACTGTGCGGTCCGGCCACCAGACCGCTGCTCGACAGCATCCATGCTGGACGAGGCGCGTCGGCGACATATTGCTCTTCGTCTATAATACCCCCTAGGTGCATAGGGTGTCAATTCGCCATTGAATTCCAAACTCATCAAGCATGGATTCTCAGACCGAATCCACGTTAGACCTAAACCTTCTACCTGCCGTCGCCAACTGTTTTCGGTGTATTTCCAAGCACGATTCCTTGACATACCCCTATGTCTGTCTTACAATTAAGGTAATGCCATGGGATTGGGGTTTTGCAGGTGCGAAGTCGAATTCTTTCTTTCATCCTGTTGTTCGGATTCTGGCTCATCATCACAGAACGGCTCGAATGGGACAGCCTTTTTATGGGTGTGATTGTTTGCGCGGGAGTCACGATGTACAATCGAGATATATTAATTTCCACGTCGGACTTTCCCAGAATCACCTGGGCCCGCCTTAGGACACTGCTTCGCCATGCAGGCCAGATGCTTGTCGAGGTTCTGAAAGCCAACATCCAAGTGGTCCGCATTGTACTCAGTCCACGAATGAAATTTGACCAGGGACTGGTTATTTTTACGCCTAAACTGACCTACGAATGGAATGAAGTGCTGTTCGGTAATTCGATCACGCTGACACCGGGAACACTTACTCTCGATATTGAAAAGGATGTCTACACGGTACACATTCTCGACATGGCTAATGCTGACTCCTTGGTGGGCTGGAGCATTCAAGACAACCTACGCGAATTGGAGGTGGAGGAATCATGATTTCTTCCGTATTAGGTGGTTCTTCCTACGTTCTAGTTTTACTGCTTTTTTTATGCCTGTATCGAGCTGTACAAGGCCCTAGTGTCCCGGACCGCGTGGCAGCTATCAACTTGATCGGTACAAAAACGGTTGTTCTTATGGTTTTCGTAGCATTGGCCACAGATCAACTTTTCTTCTTTGATGTTGCATTGGTCTATGCCCTCATAAGTTTCCTGATGACTGTCGGGATGGCCAAATACTTTGAGACAGGCAGTTTGGGATAGGGAGGCTTCGGGATGGCAGCGATTATTGATGTACTGGCAGTCTTTTTCATGGTCATGGGTGTGTTCTTTTTCGCGGTCAGCACCATTGGTCTGCTGCGTTTACCCGATGTCTACACACGACTGCACGCCACCTCCAAAGGTGATACATTGGGAGCTGGCCTTTGCTTACTGGGTGCTATTCTTCATATTGGCTGGAGCATGACTAGTTTAAAGCTCTTTATGATCATTGTCTTTATTTGGACCACGAGCCCGACGGCATCCCACCTGATTGGTAAGGCCGCTTACCGCGCCAAGGTTCGTCCGGCTTCTGGAGAATTTGCGGTTTTTGACGTGCGCGATGAGGAGGAACAGCAGTGAGCTTATTTCATCTTTTGTTGTTGTTATTCCTAGTTATCTGTGCAGCGGCTGCGGGCAGGACGCGAGATCTGATCAGTGCAGCCATTATCTTTGCTGCCTACTCGTTGACAATGGCGCTTCTGTGGCAGCAGCTTAACGCACCGGATGTAGCCATTACTGAAGCGGCGATGGGGGCAGGTGTCACAACACTACTGCTGTTCGCTGCTATCAGCCGTACAGGGAGGATGGAGTAACATGAGAATTGTGTTGGGCTCTTTGACTCTGTTGCTCATCGGTCTACTGCTCCTTCTGGTCGTACAAGAAATGCCTACCTTTGGTTCTCCGGACAATCCGGTACATAATGAGGTAGCCAGTCGTTATATTGATAATGCCATTGAAGAAACGGGCGCCCTGAATGCTGTTACGGCAATTATCACCGATTATCGCGCATTTGATACCTTGGGTGAAGTTACAGTGCTGCTGACAGCGATCGCGGCCATGGTGGCTGTTTTACGCTGTTGACAGAAAGGAGGGTCTGGCCTTGCGGGATCTCATTGTTCGGGTGGTAGCTCGTTTTATGATTCCATTTATCCAGGTGTACGGTCTCTATATTGTACTCTATGGCCATGTCTCTCCTGGCGGTGGATTTGCCGGAGGAACCGTCATGGCCGCCAGCTTGATTCTCTACGTTCTTGCTTTCGGCGTGCGTTTGGAAGAGAAACGGCTGCCGGAATGGCTAGCCCGGTCCATCGAAAGCCTAGGGGCGATCCTTTTTGTGGTGCTCGGTCTTGTGGGGTTGTTCAATGGCACGACGTTTTTAGCCAATGCGGGAGCAGGATTTCCCTTGGGAACTCCTGGGCGTTTGTTCAGCGGTGGTGCCATCTTTATCCTAACCTTCGCCATTGGCATGAAGGTCTTTAGTACTATGATCACTCTTTTTTCTCATCTAGTGGAAGAGGAAGAAGTTGAAGAAGAGGGGTCCTCTGTGTGATAGACA
>SLOZ01000494.1 GCA_007132255.1 Limnochordia bacterium
CTGCAGGAGCTCGTAAGCGATCTCGCGGCTTTCCTTAATCGGAGCTTCTTCACTATCGCCGAGATCGAGCCAAAGCTTGGGACGGGCGTCGACCGCATACGTCTGTTCCTCAAGCATCCTCAATGTGGCATTGTCCGCCCAGCGAAATGCCGATGACAGACAACCCGCCATGGAAAAAAGGTCAGGATTCTGCAGGGCCAGCTGCAGCGAGATGAGCCCACCCATGGACGAACCCATAACGGCCCGGTGCTCAGGATCGGGAAGGGTGCGGAAATGACCATCGACATAAGGGATGACCTCGTCGCGCAAGAACTGGGCATAGAGATGCCCCTTACCCTCCACGAAGCCGATCCCGTCCAACCTCGTCGACTGGTAGGCGTACTCGCTAAAGCGATCTGGCGAGTTATCCACCCCAACGATAATCACTTCTTGGATGTCTCCAGTCTCCACCAACCGATCAGCCGCTTGATGCACATTCCAAGCAGCGCCCGCGAATGCCGTATCTTTGGAGAACAGGTTTTGACCGTCGTGCATATACAAAACCGGATAACGTTTCTCTGCTTCTGTTTCATAACTTGGAGGAAGATAGACTCGCAGACTCCGAGTATTCTGCAATGCTGCCGAATGAAACCCGGCAATCGTCAGTAAACGTGACACTGCGGCACCTCATTTCTCAGATTTGAACGTTCCTGCTGAAACCGAACCATTCTCGAACTCTCATGGCGCTGCCAACGACTGGCCGCGCCACTGGGTCAAGACGTCGCTTCTATACTTGGCGATCTACCTTCATTGTACTAAGAAGCCTCGTCGCCAGGAACCGTCCCGAGACCCAGATGGCATCAGCCTCAAAGCTGACGGTTCGATCGGGAGATCTCTACACGGCAATCAGCCAATATTCTGAGCAGTGTCGAATGATCGCTGTTCAGAAACACCATAAGCCCACGTTTTGGACTTCCAAATGGGCTCCTGGTGGGCTCGAGCCCGGAGTCGGGCTGTGAAAATGCCTACAAAAAACAGCGAAGTTCCGGACTGCTATTCCGGAACTTCGCTGTTTTGCGCTGTTTGGACGATGGATCGAGTTGATAACGGTACACCACTAAATCACGCAGCCCAGGAACGTGTTGATTTTCCCTGTATCCCGAGCAAACTCGTGCCGAACACCTCGGTGAAATCGCTGCTAAAGCGATTTCGCGTCTCTTGTTAAGAGCTCGCCAGGGGACTTTATCAACACGTTCCTAGCGACTTTTTCGCCTTTGGTCAATTCCCTACTCCCTGAACTCAGCCCCGGCAATCTCCAGAACGCTCTTCCGCTGCGGATGACGACTATCAAGACCAACCTGGAACGCGATCATAGGCAGACACCAGGGTTTCCCACACATCGCTCAGTCTGAAACCCCCACTAACGGGATCCTTGACGGTGCTTGCCTGCTTTATCAGCGTACATCAGCGCATCAGCGCGTTTCATGATCTCTTCGATGGTATCAGTGTCTCGCACTTTCACTGCATAGCCCATAGAAACACCAATCTGCAGATGCTTCTTCAAGAGGGCCTGGTTGTGCTCGGCGATCATATCCAGGAGCCGCTGCTTGATGGACTCAGCCATGGTCGTATCCGTATCGTAAAGAACCGCAGCGAATTCGTCACCCCCGATTCTAGCGACAACATCGGTCTCCCGGAAACTGCGGCGCAGGATTTCGGCAAAGCTGACCAGGAGACCATCCCCTTCGGCATGCCCATACCGATCGTTCACACCTTTGAGACCATCCAGATCAAACATGAAGACCACAGTATCTGCAGACGGCGCCCGCTCGGAAAGAAGCCGATTCATGTATGTTCTGTTGTACAAACCCACCATAGAATCGTGATAGCTCAAATATTTCATTTTTTCTTCCGATGCCAATACCGTCTCGTACTGTTCAGCGTTATGCAGCACCAGACCACAGAACTTCGAGACCTCAATGGCTAGATTGAGATACTTCTCAATGTACTGGGGGAACAAGAAATCGCTGACATCGATAATGCCATAAAACCGATCCTCCCAATGTATGGAAATACAGAAACGATTCTCGCCTTTGAATAAACGATACCCCTGCTCATCTGGGAGTTTCACTGACAAGAGCTCATTCGGCAGCTTTACCTGGTCACTCCAAAAATGGAAGTTTTGAGCCCCAAAAACCATCATGAATAAATCTTTGATCTTCTGAATTACATCCCGTTTTTGCGCATAGGCTGACAGTTTTCCCATCATATCAAAGGTTGCCGAGTACTCTGCAGATTGGCTGCGCAGCTCGTGTACAGTCTGTTCGTGGCTGCGCCCCTGCTGTGCAAGTCGCCACTCATAAACACAGCTGCGAAGCATATACCGAAGTCCATCAAGCTTCACTGGGATAACCAAGCAGGGCAGCCCCACATAGGACGAAAAGTCCTTCAGGAGGACTTCGACATCGCTGTGGATCCCAGAGTCGAACAGGACAATACGTTGGCTGGATTCTTGAAAGAATCGAGCCGCCGTTGCGCGATCAAAACCCAAAGCGGCCAAGTTTTCCTGCCACTGGCACAGCCAACCGCCACTGACGAAATAATCGCCTTGGTTCACCAAATGGTTCAAGAACTCATCGCAGACGAGAGGACTGAAACAATGATCTCCCGTGATGAATGACCCGCTGGGCTCATCCGCCACAGCCTGCAGTGCCTGGCAATAACGGCTGCCGAAGACAACGCTGTGGCGGCCAGCTGTTGTCTCTTGGAGAAACGTTTCCATTTCACAGCTTTGGCTCGAGCAGTGACACAGGGCCGGGAATCCTTTGACGGTTACGTCCTCGAATCCCTCCTCTTCAACCACCCGTTGATACTCGCCGCGAAAATTCTCACAGACATAGATCACCAATTGTTCCATAGCTTACGCTTCCTTTATCGGATAGGTGCCATGTTCCTTGACTGCTGCGGCGACTTCCAGAAGCACAGATTCGGGCACCTGCCACGGCACGTCTCCATGATTGTCCGACAGAATGAACCCGCCACCTGAAGCTGCCTGCTGAATCCGCTGCTGCACTTCCCGCTGCGTCCGCTGCGAATCCCAGTTGACCATGTCGATACCATTGAGATTCCCCAACAAACAGATTTTTCCGGCGGCTTTACTCTTAATGGCTGCGATGTCGTCGTCGGCACTGAATCCCAGAACCGCTGAGCCTGTGGCGGCAATATCGTCCAGCACAGCCAGACTCCGACCCGAGGCCAGATGGGTGGCAGCCGGTCCGTTAAATCGGCCAATGGTCCGTTGGGCCACCGTATGCCCAGTCTTAAGATAAGTGCTCCGTTCAATCATGGTTGGTGAAGCCAACGGATCAAAGTAGCAGATGGCCGTTGCACCAGCAGCCAATTGGGCATTGGCCCAATCCACGCAGAACTCTTCGTTAATCGCCATCAGCTGTTGAAACTCCTTGGGCTTCTCGTAAAGCAGCTCAAGGTATTCCGCAAAGCCCATCTGCATGACGGGCAGCGAAAACGGCGACATCACGACACCGATAATGGGCACTGTATCCCCCACTGCTTGTTTTAACTGGCGGGTAGCTTCCAAAACAACCTGCAGCGGTCGGGACTCATGCACCTTGGGAGCGTCTAAGCCTTTGATCTGCTGGCTGGATTGTAGGAACGGTTCGCCTGAGTTGGGTGGACACTCGGGCGGAAACACCACTTCACCACCAAAGGCTTCCACTTCAATGGGCGCATAAAAGAACGTATAAATGCAGTCGTTACTGTATTTTTTGCGCATCCGCAGCTGCCCCGCAACCACGTGTTCCGGCAAGGAAAAATACTCCGGGATGGACATGCCCAGTTCTTTGGCTCCGTAAAACGATACTAGGTGGAAAACCGGCAAGCGATCCGGCTCCTGGTGACTCAGTGTCGTCAAGACGCGTTCCATCGATGTCATGGTCATACCCCCTTTTCCAGCAGCGCCTCGATGATGGGGATGACATCGGTGGCTGTCCTGCCGTGAGCATCGGCGTCCACTCGGC
>SLOZ01000467.1 GCA_007132255.1 Limnochordia bacterium
CGAGTTTGGTGGAGTACAAAAAGGTGCTCGAGCCCGTGGTCTGTGAAGCTCTGGATCTGAAGCGAGGTACGTTCTCGATCATCAACCGGTATGATTTTGCTTCGCTGGCTGGGTTGAGCTGTCAGTGGACCGTAAAACAGGGTACCCGGACGCTGGATTCCGGAAGCGTGCTGCTGCCGGATATTCAACCGGGTGCTGCCAAGGACATGAACCTGCCGTTGGACGAAGCTTTGGCCAAAGCCCAGGGCGAAACGGTTCTGTACATCAGCTTCCGCGTGTCCGACGAAGTACTCTGGGCGGAAGCCGGTCACGAAGTGGCTGCGGCACAGTTCGTCCTCGAAACGAGCGCAGCCAGCCAACCTGCCACTATCGTCAATGTGTTAGAAAAGAGCAGCACACATTTAAGCTGGCAGGCCGGCGACCACCGCTGGGCGTTCAACGGTCAAGGCCAATGGCAGACCTGGCAGTTCCAAAACCTGCCGCTGATTACGCAGGGCCCGAAACTCAACCTGTGGTTGGCTCCCACTGACAATGACATTCGTGAACAGCCCAAATGGAAACGGGCTGGGCTGCATATGCTGCAGGAGCGCTTTGACACCGCCGAACAGAGGTCACTGCCGGGTGGCGGTATCGAGCTGACGATTCACACTCGTGTGGCGCCGCCAGTTTGGGCATGGGGTGTTAAGGTCCAGTACCAGTATGAGATTCATCCCGATGGACGTGTGCTGCTGACTGTAGCTGGACAGCCGGAAGGTGAAGTGCCGGGTAACATTCCCCGCATTGGATTGGAATGGACAATCCCAGCCACCTTGGACCAGATAATCTGGCGCGGCTTGGGACCTGGCGAAACGTATCCGGACAGCCGCGAAGCTGGGATATACGGGGTGCATCATGCCACTGTGGACAGGCTGCTGACGCCCTATGTTACACCGCAGGAAAACGGTAACCGCAGTGGCACCGTATGGGCGGCCTTCACAGACATCTTGGGAACTGGCTTCACGGTGGCCAGCAGCCAGGCTTTCCATCTTTCGGCCCACCACTACAGTGTGGCTAAGCTGGATGCAGCCAAACACCGCAGTGAGTTGATCAAGGATCCGTTCATAACGCTGCACATCGACCATCTGCGTCGGGGCTTGGGTTCGGCCAGCTGCGGACCCGGCACACTGCCTGCCTATGAACTGCACTTGGAGCCGTTCTGTTTCTCACTGGAACTGGCACCCATTCAGGATGCGCATTGGAGTACGTTCTAGAATTGCTGCCGCTAGTGAAAGGACGGGATTGCTTTTGGTGTGGCTGGTGTTCTTCTTGGCTTTAGGTATGCTGATCGGCAAAAAGGCCCACTGGCAGGGGCGCTGGGAGTCGCTTCCCAGCCGCCTCACCACCGGCGGACTGGTATTCTTGCTAGCCGTCATGGGGGCGCAAATTGGAGCCAACCCCGATCTGCTGCAGCAGATCGGACAGTTGGGAATCCAAGCCGCTGTTCTGGCCGCGGCGGCAGTACTGGGCAGCGTAGCCGCCGTTCACGCCTTGGATGTTCTGTGGTGGCGCCGCCGTAAGCCTGGAGGTGAGTCATGACCGCCATTGCCTTAGGTTCGGTTCTTGGTGGCATGGCTTTAGGGTTTCTCTTTCTCGATCCGAGCTCCCTGGAGACACTGGATGTTCTCGTTACCGCTGCCCTCTGGGTGCTTTTGTTCGGAATCGGCTTAGATCTTGGCCGCACCAGCGGGCTGTTGGTACGCATCCGCGGGCTTGGGTGGGCAATCCTGACTGTGCCTGTGGCAATCGCTCTAGGTTCGATCATCGGCACCTCGTTGGTAGCAGGCTGGCTTGGGTTAGCAGTCCGGGAAGGAGCCGCTGTGGGTGCTGGTTTCGGCTGGTACTCGCTGTCGGCAGTGATCATCAGCCAGAACCACGATGTGGCGTTGGGCGCTGTCGCCTTCTTGGCCAACGTGTTCCGGGAACTGCTGGCCATTATCTGCATCCCGCTGGTGGCTGCCAAAATTGGCCATTTGGCCGCTGTGGCTCCCGGTGGTGCCACAACCATGGATGTTACGCTTCCACTGGTAGCAAAAAGCACCAGCAAAGACGTGACCATGGCCGCCTTCATCTCGGGGGTTATCCTATCGGGGTTGGTCCCGATTCTTGTTCCACTGTTATTGCCATGAAAAAACCACTGCTTCATGGGCACAGCCATTATGGCCCCGGAGCAGTGGTTTTCTTTTTGTTGTTCTACAAACGTCACACGACAACTCTACAGGGCCAAAGCTCCTTCAGCGGCCAACCAGAACAGCTGCTCACGGACACTGAGCTTTTTGGTCCAGTCGCGGGAATCCCAAACCTCGGAACTAAGATCGTCACCACCATATAAAAGCTGGCCGAAGGGTACACCGCGAAACTGGGCCACGGCTGCAAAGGCTGCACACTCCATTTCTACCATTAGGCAGCCTTCCGCCCGGCGCCGTTCGATGCGCCTTGGAGTTTCCCGGTAGAAGGCATCGGTTGTCCAGGTTTTCCCCACGCTGTGGGCGATGTTATGCTGCTTCAGCACCTGCTGGAGCGTGGCCACCGCTGCGGCATGCAGCTGAACTTCTCGAGACGGAGCCAGATAATGATACGAGGTTCCTTCATCGCGAACGGCACTGTCCGCAATGAGAATGTGACCTAAAGGCAGGTGACCGTGAAGAACGCCGGCACCACCGCAGGCCACGAACTTGCGCGCCCCCAGAGCAATCAGTTCTTCCATATACCCGGCAGCCAGCGGCGCTCCCACACCGGGATGCGCTGCCATAAACAGCTGTCCGTCGGGAGCGGCCACTTCATAAATGACGTTAACACCCTGTTCGGAGCGGAGTTCCCACATAACTCGCGCCTTCCCTTGAGCCCGTAGATTCTGCAGGACATCTTGGAAAAAGCAAAAGACACACGCCTCTTTGGCATCGGGCAGCGGTGCAATGAGGTTCTGGGGATCGATGAGCGCTTTGCGATCGGGATCAAATTCTAGAATGGGCAGATCGTTCATGAATGCGGTAACCCTCCTTGGTACAGAAATACTCTTTCACTAAATGGTACATCTGCTCGCCGCGATTCGGCCTCGTCCTGAACCCAGAACAACGGCTTCGGAAAGCAGATGCTGATTCAGCGGTCTACGTCGCGGATGGCGGTCACGATCTCCAAACTGTACAAATCATCTAGTTTGTCCTGGAGAGTCAATGTGGCATCTTGGATGCCACGATTGTAAAGATGCGGCCCCAACTGCTTGAGGAGAAAGTCCAAGAGCAGTGAGCCTGCCAGATCGCCCAACTCTTCGTCCCGTTCTTGGAGGAAATAGGACTGCAGCTGTTTGACGAGATACTGATGAACAGCGGGGTCTAACTGCAGTCTGGCATCAACGGGACCCGAATTCATGTTCATTGACGTCAATCACAGTTCCTCCCTCCAGGACTGTCGCACCCAGGACAGTTTGAAAATGCCGCAGCGCCCAGCGATGGCCCTCGGGGTCAAAGCTCTGCACCGCATCGGCATGCACCGCTATGGCATAGCCGAGATTGTAGGCATCCACGGCCGTGTGCAGAACACAAATATCCGTACAGACACCCGCCAAGTGGACCTCAGAGATACCGCGGGCGCGCAGCCGCAAATCCAGATCCGTACCCGCAAAAGCACTATAGCGGGTTTTATCCATCTCATAAAGATTGGCCGCCCCACGATATTCGTTCACAATCCCATCCAACCGACCATACAAACGGCGCCCGGCACTGCCAACCACGTTGTGCTCCGGGAACAATTGCGATTCCGGATGGAACGGATCGTCAGGGATATGCATGTCGACAGCCATCACCACATAATCTTCCTTCTGAAGAAACTCGCCCGTCAACTGGACAAGGCGCTCTTCTAACTTCTGACCCGGAGGCCCACAGGTTGGACGGCCGTCATCGGCCACAAAATCCACCGTATAGTCCACAACTAGAAGTGCTCGTTTCATATTTCCAACCACCTTTCAAAACTCAAACCTACCACAAATCCTGAAGATGAACAACCGGTACAGCCAGTCCTCGTACGTTCTCAGCCTGACTGGGCAGCACGGCAAAGACCACCGCCACCACCTGCCGACGTTCGTTAAGCACAGGACTACCGCTGCTCCCAGGATAGATGTTGCCTTCCAAGAGATAGACCCAACCGCCTGCCTCCAACTGGACGACAGCTGCCATTGTTGCGGGTACTGCCACCCTGGGAAAGCCCAACGGATTACCCAGTATAGTCAACCGATCCCCCGGCTCAGGGATTCCCGTCAGCAGTATCGGCAAAACGGGCAGCGAATCCCGATCCAGATTCACGATGGCCAAATCCATATCTTCATGGATTGTCCAATCATCAACTGTAAACTGCTGCCCATCAGGAAAACGAATCACAGCGGTCCAAGCCTTCTCAACAATGTGCGCGTTGGTTACAATGAGACCGCTGGACAGCACATTAAACCCGGTACCGCGGCGAACTCCGCCGTCTTGGGTGGAACTGTAAGCCTGGATCTCGACAATAGCCTGCTCCGCAGCGTATAGATCTCGCTCTTCTTTTACCTGGGGCGACTCCCGCAAAAAATCTAATGCCGGAAGCGACCACCAAGAAAGCCAATGACTACCGGCATAGGCCAAGAACGATGCCGCCACCAAAAATGCTACGAACCGGAGCAGAAAGGGGATTCGACGCGGCGGCACCTGGCCATCGCTGTCATCTTCATCGTCCAAGCGATTCAGCTCGGTTAGATCTTGATTGTCTGGCATTTCCACCGGAGATAAGCGTTCATCACGAGGCGAAGGCCTTTTTGAGTGCGGATCCACAGGAATCCCTTCTTTCACCTTGCTGTCCACATGCCCACTGGCCACTGTTGGCCAACCAGCCACTCAAACCGGATGCTGTCGGCGCTGTACCAAAGTCATGACAAAACCGGCCAACGCTGATCCGGCGAGGATCAGCCACAGAATTGAAAACGAAATCGCAGCCACAGGTCCTAGGGCCATGGCACCGGCTGACAAACCTAAATCAAAGGCATTATTGAGATGTGCCACCACCTGCGAACGGTGCTGTGTTTCCACCAAATCCATGGCATGCGCCAACATCACGGCACCGACACTGGACACACCCATCCCCACCAGAGCGGCCGATGTTAAGAATAGCACATATCCGGCCCCTCCTGATAGACTAGCCATTGGTAGAATACCCATGCCGGTCGCAACCAACAGAAAGGACGGCAGCGCCACGGGGAAACGACCAATGCGATCTGATAGATCACCGGACACCATACCGCCCACCATGTGCAGCAAAGCCAACACAGTAAAGTAAATGCCCACATTACCCACACCGAGGTGGATTCCGTACAATGGCAGAAACGCATTCACAGCACCCAAGACAGCGGTAATGGACGCTATAGCTAAAGCCGACAACAGTAAAGGTCCCCGCATGCGCACCTTCGTGGGTGGACCGTCCTCAGCTCTGGCCGGGGATACAGCCGGCTCGCGAATCGGCAGCCCTGCCAGAATAATGCCAACGCTGAGCAATGCCCCGACCGCAAACAGCCAACCATAGCCCCAATGCTCGATGATGGCAAATCCCACTGCGGGAAAGACTGCCATGGATAGACCGCCCATCACACCATACCAACCCATCACCGTACCGCGTTTGCTGGCTGGAGCTAAGTCAATCAGCAATGTCTGGCTGGCAACGATATACCCACCTAACGACAGCGCATGATAGGTTCTTGCCAGGAACAAATACCAAAAGGCATCATGCAGTAGATAAAGGAGGGGACCGGTCGCAGCAAAAAAACCTGACCACAACAACAGCTTGCGCCGCCCGATGCGGTCGGACCATTTGGCCAAAAACGGCCTTTGGATAACGGCGGCAAACGTGATCAGGCCACCCAAAAGACCGACTATCCGCTCGGAGCCGCCTAAAGAGGCAATATACAGCGGGAAGGTGGGCATCAACAGGTTAAAGCCTGAGAAAAACAACAGCGTTGCCAAGAACACAAAAACGATATCTTTGGTTAGAACACCTCGCATGGACACGACCGCCTCTCAAACACGACACACAGTAAAACATTCCACCGCTGAGCGGCAAATCCTGCTGTCCGGCTCGCATCGCGCAGCGGACCCTTGGCTTTTTCCGGAGCCAAGCAGGATTTGCGGGAATCTACCAAGAATCAATGGACAGTACACATATGATTTGATCGTGCACTAGCTCGTGCGCTCAGTCGCCTACTGCCCCTTATGGGTCAAGGGTCTCGGTCCAACTAAAGCCACGTTGGACGGCGGCGCTGAGTGCCTCACAGACTTCACTGTTCAAACCTAGGGACAAACGAAAAGCACATTGAAAAGGAGATGAGGACATGGCCATTGCACAGCGGCCTTTCGGTCAGATTGACGGCAAAGACGTTACAGCGTTTACCTTACAGAATGCTAACGGCGCCTGGGTGGAAATTATTAACTTTGGCGGCATTATCACAAAGATCCAAGTGCCTGATAAGCAGGGAAACTTAGCTGACGTTACGTTGGGCTATGACACGTTGGCGGAATACGAAACAGGCAATCGCCACTTCGGTTCTTTAGTGGGACGCCACGCTAATCGCATCGAGGATGCACAATTCACATTGAACAATGTCACCTACCACCTGGCCAAAAACAACGGCAGAAATCATCTGCACGGGGGTAATAAGGGGTTTGGCAAGGTCATCTGGGAACCCACGGTCGTCGACGATGACAAGCTCCAACTGACATATCGCAGTGTCGATGGTGAAGAAAACTATCCCGGGACACTGGATGTTACTGTGTTCTACAGCTTCGATGATGACAATACCCTGCGCATCGAATACCAAGCCGTTACCGACAAAGATACCGTCATTAACTTGACGAATCATGCCTACTTCAACTTAGCGGGCCATGATCATGGTACAATCCGCCAGCATCTCCTGCAGATCTTTGCCGAGCGTTATACGGCCGTCAACGATGAATGCCTGCCCACCGGCGAAGTGCGCTCTGTCAAAGGGACGCCTTTAGATTTTACAGAGCCAAAACCCATTGGTCAAGACATTGACAGCACCCACGAGCAGATTGTCAATGGCAAAGGCTACGATCACAACTGGATCCTCGACAATGGTGGCAAAGAGTTGGCTTTGGCTGCTCAAGCTTGGGATCCAGAGAGCGGTCGCACCATGAAGGTTTTCACCACCAAGCCAGGCATTCAATTTTATGCTGGTAATATGCTCACCTTTGAAGACACTGGCAAAGGCGGGGCTAAGTACCCACCGCGCTCGGGCTTCTGTCTGGAGACGCAATATTTTCCCAATGCCATGAAACACACACACTTCCCCTCACCAATTCTAAAAGTGGGCGAAACCTATAACCATATCACCGAATACCAATTCGGTGTTGAATGAAACACGACGGGGCTGCCGTTGCTAGGTAGGGTAGGGTCGTGTCGCCCCGTTTGATTAATGCTCTATATAGAAGGAGGAATTTTCGTGTTCTACGGTTCTTTAGTCGTTGTTGTTGTCGTGATTCTTTTGTTTGGACTTTCCGTTCCTGCCGCCGCCGAAACCCCAGAAAACCCGCAGGTAACCATTGAGGTCGGGGATGTAGGTAGTATTGTGGTGGAGCTCTATCCCGAAGTGGCACCCAATACTGTCAACAACTTCCTAGCTTTGGTGACGGCCGGGTTCTATGATGGTACCATCTTTCACCGTGTCATTCCTGGATTCATGGTTCAAGGTGGTGACCCCACTGGAACAGGAAGCGGTGGTCCGGGATACTCCATCGCCGGCGAGTTCAGCCAGAACGGCTTTGAAAACAATCTCAACCATGAGCGGGGCGTAATCTCCATGGCCCGAGCCCAACACCCAGATTCTGCAGGTAGTCAGTTCTTTATCATGGTCGCCGACTCAAATCATCTTGACGGTTCCTACGCGGCCTTTGGTAAAGTGGTCTCGGGAATGGATGTTGTTGACCACGTCGTCGATCAACCTCGCAATCGCATGGATCGTCCTGACGAGGACCAAGTCATGGTCACAGTGACCGCTGACACCTTTGGCGTTGAGTACCCCGAACCAGAAAAGCAATAGCTGTTGCTATTAGTCCCCTGAAGCTGACGCCACTCAACAGTGGATTGAGAGCAGCACAAAGGAGCAGAACTACAACACATGCATTGTCAAAAAGCATGGCCAACGGGCCATGCTTTTTCGCATCTTATTCGACTGTTCGCCTACAAATTCCCATATTTTTCTTGTTACCAGGTGCATGTCGTTTTTTGGTAAGACTATCCTTTAGATCGAGTGGGTCGCTCAGGACGCAAACCACCTCGTCACGGTTGAATTGCGGAATACAACCGCACCCAAGACAGATTACCTAATCTTGTTCTTCCCGCCATCAACATTATTCATATTGCCGGTACTTCTTGCGGAACTGTGTCGGTGAGCAGTCGGTGTGCTTTTTAAAAACAACGCTGAAATAGGGGACGTTTTCGCAGCCGCAGGCTAAAGCCACTTCATAAATGGGACAGTCGCGCAGCGCTAACAGTTGTTTCGCCTTCTCCATTTTGCGGCTGACTGTATATCGATTCACGGTACAACCTACGGTCTCGCTAAATATGCGATGAAAGTAATTGGGACTGAGACCTGCCGCCGCGGCAATACTATCCAAACATAGCTTCTTATCCAGATTATCCTCTATGAACTGCAGCGCCGTTTTAATTCGTCCATAGTGCCCATTAACCTCTACCATACCGTGATTTTGAAGTGAAGTGGTCACGTCCGTGTAGACAGCATGCAGCAATCTCAGAACCAGAGCGCGTAACAGCAGCATTTTCATTTCATCGGTCTGGGAAAACTCCCGCAGAACGCTCTCAAACTGCTGCTGATAAAACGCAGTATTGGGTGGATGAAACACTATCGGGAGCCTGTCGAGAAAAGGGTTTATGTAATTTGGCTGCAGTTCGTTTCTCTGATCCGTAAAAGAATAATGACGGGGATCCTTGGTCATATTACCGCAGAGATCAAAGCAAACTAAATGGCAAGAGTAGGGCATAATGCCCTGAACCCACTGCCCTGGCCTTCTAAATACAATGTCTCCCGGCGAAATGGGATATAGCTGACCCTCGACCATCATTCGTCCCCGACTTTCAATATAAAATTCCAGCTCATAGTCGGTAACATATCGCGGCTCTAATGCATACCCTTCGGGATAATGAAGGCCTTCGGTATACAGCGAAGCCTGCAGGACTAGTGGTGAAATAGCTTGCGATTCTAACAGGCAATACTGAACATCGGAATGCAAATTGACCACCTCATTAATTATGTTAACATAGGATTTTGAAGTAGTAAATAAGATATTGAAAAGGACACCGCAATTTGGGCAAAGAATTAAATAGTTGAGCGTAAGATAACAAATATAGTAGAGTGTTCTTAGTAAGACGGCCGAGTAGATAAATCACCCTACGGAGATGAACAGTTAGAAAATGCCTTTACCGCAATTGTGAGGTGGTTCTGGAGCAGTCGAATACTGTTTTTATTATTTACATATTTTTCTATATTAATAGAGTTAATTCAAGAGTGTTTTCAAGCTCTAGCGTAGACTTTCTGCTCCCTTCATTGATCAAGATCTTGGAAGTGGAAGAGAAATACCCATCGCTGATGATGAGCTCCTAGAATGCGTTTTGAATCTCTGAGAACACCCTAACAATACTACTGTACGGAGGTGGGCACATGGTCAGAGAGCCTCTGACGAAAGCACAAGTGACCGCTGCTATTGAGCGCCGCGGCGGCGATAAGATCCCGTTGGTATGGCACAAATGGTGGGGTCAAGGACTAGAGGAGAAATACGGAGATCAGCTGGAAACCATGGCATCTAAGTTCCCGGAGGACATTCTAATGGTTATGCATACCGCCCCTGGAGAGGACATCTCGCCTCTAGCGGACAAAAGTTACCGATGGGGCCACAAAGACGATTACAGTCAAGCGGCCACGCACAGCATCGGAGAAAGCAAGGTACTCCTTCCCGACTGGGGTGAACTACAGCAGTTCCTAGACGATTTTCCGGACCCGCAGCAGCCGCAAGCATTCGACCGTGTTCAAAGGAACCTCGACCAGGCTGACGGCCGCTATCGATTGGGTGGTTGGTGGAGGCTTTACCATGAGCGCTTCTGGGGAATTCGCGGCATGGAAAACCTAATGCTTGATTACTACGACCATATGGACCATCTCAAAGACGTGGGACGCTGCCTGCTCGATTTCTATAAAGTGGTCGTTGACCGCTATGCAGAGCTTGGCTTTGATGGCATTTTCACGTCCGACGACCTAGGGCACCAATATGGCCCAATGATGTCTCCCGCTGTATTCGAGGAGCTATACTTTCCCCTCTACAAGGATTTCATTGATCATGTCCATCGCCAGGGTATGCATGTTTTTCTGCACTCCTGCGGTGACAACACTTTGCTGATGCCGGCTCTAATTGAAGCGGGCCTTGACGTCTTCCATCCGATTCAAACTGGCTGCATGGATGCACGGG
Source organism: Limnochordia bacterium (assembly GCA_007132255.1). Lineage (GTDB taxonomy): Bacteria > Bacillota > Limnochordia > Darwinibacteriales > B1SED10-159 > SLOZ01. The sequence goes on from SLOZ01000467.1 coordinate 10,551, forward strand.
TGACGGCTGCAGAGTTTGGAGATCAGATCTCGTTCTTGGCCGGCGTAGACGTACAGCACCTCCTTCCAGAAGGAAACGCTGACGAAGTAAGAACGGGTGTACGCGATCTAATCGACTCATTGTACAAACCGGCTGGAGGACTTTTATTGGGTGCGGGGAATGGTATCATGCCCGATACGCCATTGGAAAACATCGAGGCAATGCTAGAAGAGATTTCGTTGTACAAATGAAACTGCATCTATAGAGCGGAACCCATCTGAAAGAAATGCTACAGCCGCCACCTACAACACATGGGTTCGAAACACATGGTTCCGGGCCTTTTACTGCACCAGTGCTGTCGCTTCCGTCGCACTCAGGATCCTGGGATCTGGTCTGAGCTGCCAAATCGTCCAAGGGAGGTGAACCTGGAAAGTCATATCGGCTGATTATCTGAATTCACTAAAAGGAGACGATTATGTGAAAAACTGTGCGAAAGGCTTCATTCTTGTCGCGTTTCTGCTGCTAGTGACCGCAGGTTCGGTCTTTGCAGCCGGTTCCTTGGGAGAAATCCCGTTCTTGGAGGATGCCGTCGCAGCCGGTGAAATGCCTCCCATGGCAGACCGGATCCCCACCGAACCCTACGTTGTAGAACCCATTGATTCCATTGGCCGTTACGGCGGAACCCTGCGGTCTGTCACCCCTAATGTCAACAGCTTCGGGGACGATCATCTGCTGATGGGATTTGCCGTATCCTGGGTCAAGCCAGATCCTGATGACCAGACGCTGCTCCCCTATTTCGCCAAATCCTTTGAACCTAATGAGGACAAGTCGGCATGGACCGTGACCTTCCGGAAAGGCGTTAAGTGGTCCGACGGGCATCCCTTTAGCGTCGATGATGTACTATTCTGGTATGAGGATGTACTGCAGAACGAAGACCTTACAACAACGATTGGGTCCCCATGGCGTCTATACGGCGAAGTGGTGGAACTGGAGCGCATTGACGATTACACCGTTCGTTTCTCCTGGGCCGGTCCTTTTCCCTACTTTCCTAACTATACCGTGCACCACACCGGCTGGAGCCTTGTTTTTCCCAAGCACTACCTTTCACAGTTCCATCCGGATTATGTTCCCGAAGACGAGCTGGCTGCCAAAATAGCGGCCGCCGGTTACGAGAGATGGTATGAACTGTTCTGGAACAGAAACGAGTCCTGGCTAGCCGTGCCCCTTAACCCCGATCTGCCAGTGTTGACCGGATATAAACTGGCCTCGCTCGAAGGTGATCGACGGGTATACGAACGCAACCCATATTTTTGGAAAGTGGACACAGAAGGCAACCAACTGCCCTATGTGGATCGCATCGATACGCAACTAGTTAGTGACACCGAAGTAGCCCAGGGTATGATCATGGGCGGAGCCGTTGACTATGTCGGTATGTCGGCTGACATCCGCAACTTCCCCTTGTACCGCAGCTACGAAGAGGAAGGGAACTACCGGACACTGTTATGGACCTCCGGCTACAGCAGCGAAGCTGTCTACTTTGTTAACTTAACGCATCGCATACCCGAAATCCGGGAAATTTTCCAAGATGTGCGCTTCCGCAGAGCTTTGTCCCTAGCCATCGACCGGCAGGAAATCAGCGATACCATCTACCACGGTCATGCAGAACCAGTTCAACAGACCGTACTGGAAAGCAGCATGTTCTATGAACCGGAATTCGCCACTGCATACATTGAATATGATCCGGACACTGCCAACGAGCTGTTGGACGAAATGGGTTTGGACCAGCGAGACGCTTCGGGCTGGCGTTTGCGCCCTGACGGCGAGCGCCTCACCTTTACCATCGAGTACGTCGACTTTGAAACACCGAAAACGCCCAATGTGGAGCTGGTATCCCAGTATTGGCAGGAAGTGGGTCTGGATGTACGGTATCGGGAAATCTCCGGTGAGCTGCAGGGACAGAGAGCTCCTGGAAATCTCCAAGATGCTACTTTCTGGCACAATGGGTCAGCCACTGATGTCAATTTCCCCATTGACCCCCGTCACGTAGTTCCCGTAGCACCTCGTTGGGAGGAGTGTATTTGGGCGGAATGGGCTCGTTGGTTTAATACCGAGGGAGTTGAAGGAGAGGAGCCTCCGGACAACATTAAGCAGATCCGAGGCTGGTGGGATGAGATGCTGGTGCAACCTGATCTCGATCGGCGTATCGAATTAGGGAAAAAGATTCTCGCTGAACAGGCGGAGAATCTTTGGTCCATAGGAACCATTGGCAAAGCACCTCAACCGATTATTCTCAATGCTGATATTAAGAACTTCCCTGAAGACGGCCTCTGGGCTTGGGGCGTGCTCTGGAACGCGAGTCACGATCCCGAACAGATCTATTTCGACCGTTAAGAACAAAGGGTTTTATAGAAGGCATAGCAAAGGGCCCCGCTTGCTGGCGGGGCCCTTTGCTTTTACTGTAATCACCCAACTGATGGGGGAGCTCGCCACCATAGCGGAGCCAGCCAACGGTGAATCTGAAGCGGGCTTAGCCGCTGAGGATACCGTCTTGGGCAATTAGCCGCCCTTTGAGATCGAGCGTTTCTTCGAGAACAGGAAACACGTGATTGACATCCCTCCCGACCATCATCGCCTGAAAGACCGGAGAAATTATGAAGGAAAGGCCGGAATTGTTGTCCAAAGAAAGCGACAAATTGCCAGGTAAATATATTAAAACGCCCTTAGAGGGATTTTTGCGGTTGGCTTCCCCACGACTATCCGAGTCCATTCCCAGCTGGCTGGCTCCCGCAACCGCTGCGCCTACCTAGGAGTCCACTTCAAAAGTGGCTTTGGCCCGCAGGACAGGAACCGCGAAATCCCGTTATCTGGGATTTCCGTGACCACATCGACCCAATGTCGCTCTTCGAGCAGGGTTTTGGGGTGGACTCGTTGCCGCTCCCGACCCGTTCAACCTGCTGGGCCCGGTAGAGATCCCGGCAGGCATGCCCTCGCCAGTAATCCACGACCTGTCCGACGCTGTCAAACAGACTATCTCCGTCAGGAGCCCCATAGGCTTGGGCCAACTGCACAGCGGTCCAAGTGCGCATGACTTGCAGTCCAATGCAATCCCCTGCTGCATAACGCTGCCAAACATCCTGCCAAGGTTCGGTCCTCAGATTCCCTAGTTTCCACCAAGGTGCTGGCCCCATAAAGTTGGGGTACACATCCCAATTAGAGGTCACGAAAAACCACAGCTGGTGACCGCCTGTATCAGGGATACAACCACTGTCTCCATCATTGATCTGGCGGTACAAGTCGCCTTCAGTTTGGAGCTCATATCCAGCAAATTTCCGCTGCGTGCTTTCCCAAAGTCCACGAGGTATGTGGTGCTCTTCACCGCGGCGCATGCGCCGATGTCTTTCTGCAAAGGCGCTTCCATCTACATCGTATGCCAGACAGTGAATATCAAATGTGTCATTAAGCTGCTTAACTCGCCGCGGCAATTCCCATTCTTGAGCTAACTGCCATATGTCCTGCAGCTGCGGAGCACCAGCGCTGTTGAGATAGATCTGCCAGCGGGGTACGATGCCGTTTTCCAATAGAATACCTGTGGCCCGGGCCAGAATCTGGTCAACACCAACTCGACCGTAAAAATCATCGTTCACGGACCCCGTCCCAAACCACTTCAGCTGGCAGCGGCGAATACCGCGAGCTGCTGCCCAAACGGCGTATTCGGGGTCGTTCACAAGGCGCCATAGATTGAGCAGTTCAAAGCTGTAGTCCGCCTCCAAACGGCAGCCGTTGATCTTGTCGCAGCGGGCATACAGCTCCCGATACTCTGGCGCCATATGAGGTTCGCGAAAGTCCGGCGCTATAGACTCTACATGGACATCCTCAAGCTGGCGAGCTTCCGCAAAGGTGGAAAAGACATCCTGCTCATCCATGGGCTGCCAGGGTATCTGCCCCAGCCAACAGTGCCGACAGCTCTGCGGGCATCCGAACATGTCAAACGCAATGGAGACCTTAGGTTTGGCGTAGTCACGCATTCGTGTCACATCCTCTCGGAGCTCGGATTTTCTTGCTCGGTGTCCACTTCTAAAGTGGCATGGGAGCATAAAACAAGAACGTCGAAATCCCGTTCGCTGGGACTTCTGTGGCCACGTCTGCCCAAAATCGGTCTTCGAGTACCGTTTTGGAGTGGACACCTTGGAGTCCACTTCTAAAGTGGCATGGGAGCATAAAACAAGAACGTCGAA
>SLOZ01000074.1 GCA_007132255.1 Limnochordia bacterium
AGCAAACCTCTGCTTCTAGGCCATAGAACCTTAATCCGTTGTTCAATGGCTTTACCGTGCACCCCTGCCTCCTCGTTTGGAATCCTGACTCTTACGCAGAGCTTGTTGGCGTTCATCGCTATCCTTCAGAAAGCGAGTCAATTTGTCTTCAAGGCCGAGAGGACTTGGTTTTCTTCGATTTTGGCCACCACCGCGCGGCGGACGTCCCCCGCCAGTACTGGGTTTCGTACTGCGGTTAGGATCAGCCTGCTTAATGGATAGACCAATCTTTCCGTCACTGACATTGATGACTTTCACCTTGATCATGTCATTTTGTTTTAGAAAGTCGTTAATGTCTTTAACGTAGGCATCTGCTACCTCCGAAATATGAACCAAACCTGTTTTGCCATTACCCAGTTCAACGAAGGCACCGAAATTGGTAATGCCCGTCACTTTCCCCTCGACAATGCTGCCGACTTCAATAGACATACGTAAATGAATTCCTCCTCTTGGATTTTGCCGATTGCAGGGCTCACGGCTGAACTTAATTATACATTATGGGCAATTTCATGTCAATATTTTCAGTCAGATCCGCTGACCTCCTCAATAATATACAGGCGCTCGCCCGGGCGAACAAGACCCAACTCTTCGCGAGCCACGCGCTCCACGTATTCCGGAGACTGCAAGCGATCAATCTGCGCCTGAAGTTGTTCGTTGCGGATCTCATAGGCCTTTATCTCGCTTTCCAATTCAACCAGCCGCTGCTGGGCCTGATAGTTTCGGTAATAACCACGGCTGAAAGCGACCACTGTCCACACGATGATGATAAGAGCGACCAACATCAAGAAGCGTTTGCGACGCTGCAGTTTACGCGAAGCCATTGTCCCCACTCCCTACCCACAAAATTCCATCCACATTCATTGGTTTGGGTCCTTATTCTAGATCCGGCACCTCAAAAACCTGCCAAAAACGTCAAAAACATAGATTTGATGGGAAAAATTAGCTGTTCTTGCAGGAGTATGCCAAAATAGCGAGAATATACAGTAACGTGAAACCCTCTCGCACCATTACTTAAAGGAGGCTAACTTGTGAACAAAACTGAACTGATTCAAGCTGTGTCGGACAAATCTGGTATTACCAAAAAGGCTGCCAGTGACGCAGTGGAAGCCGTATTGGCCACTATCTCTGACGTCTTGACCGAAGGAGAAAAGGTTACCTTGGTAGGATTCGGTACCTTCGAAGTTCGTGATCGGGCAGAGCGGAAAGGTATCAATCCTTCCACTCGCGAAGAAATTACCATTCCCGCCACCAAAGTACCTGCCTTCAAACCCGGAAAATCATTGAAAGAAATGGTTTCCAAGTAACGAGCAGCCTGCCTTTGGCAGGCTTTTTTATTTAAGGAGTGTGAAAAGCATTGGCCTCTCTACAGGAACTCGTCACCATTTTGGCCAAATTACGGGCTCCGGACGGCTGCCCTTGGGATCGCAAACAGACCCACGAATCACTGAAACCGTATTTACTCGAAGAGACCTATGAGGTCTTGGATGCGGTGGACTCCGGCCAGAATTCGGCACTCCAAGAAGAATTGGGCGACCTGCTTCTGCAGGTGGTATTCCATGCACAGGTGGCGGCAGAGCAAGACCACTTCACCTTAGACGATGTCATCGAAGGCATCTGCGCCAAGTTAATCCGGCGCCACCCGCACGTGTTTTCTGATGCCACGGCTGCCAATGTCGATGATGTTATGCGTCACTGGGAAGCTGCTAAACGCCAAGAAAAACAGCATGACGATACTGGCTCCGAGGAAAAGTCAATCTTTGCTTCGGTACCCCGCCAGCTTCCCGCTCTGCTGCGAGCGGAAAAGATTCAAAAACGCGCTGGCCGCTTGGGCTTTGATTGGCCGGATCTTGCTGGACCCATGGAGAAAATTGACGAAGAACTAGCCGAACTGCGTCAAGCCTTGGAAGAGGGCGATGACGATCACATTATTGAGGAGCTTGGTGATGTGCTCTTTTCCGTAGTTAACGTGGCTCGCTTCGTCAAGGCGAACCCGGAGCTGACATTGGATCGCACCAACCAGAAGTTCATTGAGCGCTTCCAAACCATGGAACGCCACGCTGCGGAGGAGAATCTCGACCTTCACAGCATGTCTTTGGCTGAGATGGACGAACTCTGGCGCCAGGCGAAACAAAAACCGTCCACGGACTAAACCTCCAGGACGGTTTTTTTCTGGCAGTTCGCAGCCCGTTCAACCCCACATTGAACGCTCCTATGATGCCACTTCCAGCTGTAGATCCCGCACAACATCCAAGAGGATCTGCAGTGCTTCTTTATCCGAGCGACCGCGCGCCGAAACCTTCAGCTGTGGTATCCGTCCGTGTTGGTAGACAACACGACCGCGATATTTGCGAACTAAAGCCGAATAAGCCTCGCGGTCAAAACTGATCCCCTCGAGCATCTTGAGAATGAACATCTCATTGAACGAGTGAACTTGAGCTACACCAAGCATACGGGCTTCCACCTTAATGCGAGCAATCTGGATAAGGTTGCTCAACGGATCGGGCAGATCACCAAAGCGATCTAACACCTCTTCCACAAGGGCATCCGCTTCTTCGCGGGTGTTAATGCCCATGATCTTTTTGTAGAGCTCAATCTTCTGTTTGGGATCCTTAACGAAACTGCCATCGATATACGCATCCACAGTCAAATCAATAACTGGCTCTGGCGGCTTCTGAACCACTTGGCCCTTCAATTCCTGAATGGACTCTTCGAGCAGTTTGCAGTACAGTTCAAAGCCCACCGAAGCAATGAAACCATGCTGTTCAGGACCTAACAAATTGCCGGCGCCGCGAATTTCCAGATCGCGCATGGCAATTTTCATTCCCGAGCCCAAGTCGGTGAACTCCTTAATGGCCTGCAGGCGCTTCTCCGCATCCTCTGACAAATTCTTGTCACGGCGATAGGTGAAATACGCGTAAGCGACGCGATTTGTGCGGCCCACACGACCCCGCAGCTGGTACAATTGAGCCAGTCCCAAATAATCAGCATCATGGATGATCAACGTATTGACATTAGGGATATCCATACCTGTTTCAATGATCGTCGTACACAAAAGGACGTCGTACTCGCCGCGGTAGAAGTCAAACATCACTCGCTCGAGACGAGCTTCATCCATCTGTCCGTGAGCCACAGCAATCCGCGCCTCCGGTACCAAATTGCTCAAATCGCGGTGAATCTTATCAATGGTCTGGACCCGGTTGTGGACAAAGTAGACCTGGCCTTCCCGGGCTAGTTCGCGCGTAATGGCATGGCGGATTGCCTGCTCGTCATACTCCACCACGTACGTACGAATGGGATAACGGTCTTCTGGTGGGGTTTCAATTACGCTCATGTCGCGCACGCCCACCATGGCCATGTGCAGTGTCCTTGGTATCGGGGTAGCCGTCATCGTAAGAACGTCCACGTGCTTCGTCATTTCCTTAAGGCGTTCTTTTTGAGTTACACCAAAGCGCTGTTCCTCATCGACGATCACCAAACCCAGATCGCGGAAAACAATGTCCTTTGACAAGATCCGATGGGTGCCAATGACAATATCGACGCTGCCGTCTTTGAGTCCCCGCAGAACTTTGTTTGTTTCGGCCGCTGACTGAAAACGGCTCATCACACCCACCTTGATGGGATACTTCTCAAACCGCTCTACGAAATTGCGATGGTGCTGCTGGGCTAGAATGGTCGTCGGGACCAATACGGCCACCTGCTTGCTCTCCTCAACTGCCTTAAATGCCGCCCGAATGGCCACTTCGGTCTTGCCGTAGCCAACGTCGCCACAGAGCAGGCGATCCATGGGACGGTCCTTCAGCATATCCTTTTTAACGTCCTCAATGGCCAGCAGCTGATCCGGAGTCTCCTGGTAAGGAAACGCATTCTCAAACTCCTGCTGCCAATTGGTATCTGGTGCGAAGGAATACCCAGAAACTCGTTCGCGCTCCGCGTATAGACGAATCAAACCTTCAGCCATCTCCTGGACTGATTCCTTAACGCGTTTTTTCACGCGTGTCCATTCACTGCCACCCAATTTCGATAGGCGTGGGCTGCCTTCATCCAGGCCAATATAGCGCTGCAGCAGGTGAATTTGATCGGTCGGTACATACAGTTTGTCCTGGCCAGAGTACTTCACTACGAGGTAGTCCTTGTGGATCCCGGAAACCTCGAGTGTTTCCACTCCCATGTATTGACCAATGCCATGGTTCACATGCACAACGTAATCACCCACCTGCAGCTCGCTTTGGCTGAGGCGCATTCCTTCTTCCGGAGGTTTTACTTTGAGTTTAGGTTTTTGCTTGCCATAGATTTCTAGATCTGTCAAAACAATCATCTTGAACAACGGCAGCTCGAAACCACTGTCTAAGTTGCCGGTGGTGATGACACAGTTCCCACTTTTGAGCTGGTTGGTGACGTCACTGCTGTAGTCCACCGGAAAATCCTCTTCGCGCAGATACTCCACCAGTCGCTGGGCTTTGTTTTCGGTTCCCACCACGCATAGTATCCGATAGTTGGCCCTTCGCCATTGCTTCACCTTCTGAATAAAGGCGCTGCTGCTGCCGTGAAAGTGCTCGGCCGCTCTTGCCGAGAGATTGAGTACTCGCAGGTGTTCATCCATTCCTGGGATACGCTTACCAAGTATGGCCAAATGGATCAGCGAAAACCCTTTGGCTCGATGCACAAGCTCATCTGGCTCCAGCCAGACATGACGCATCTGCGGCAGAACTCGTCCCTGTTCGAGAAGAGATGCCGTCATCTCAGCGGCATCATGAAATACACCCCGGGCCTGGTCCATGACGCGGTTCGGCTCATCCACAATGATCACAGCGTCCTGCGCAAGATAGTTGATGACCGACGGTTCTTTGAACAAAAAGGGCTTGTACTGATCGATACCATCGAAGCTGCCGCCCTGCTCCAACAGTTCTAGATGGCGGGTGACTCGATCCCGCAGATTCTGGGCTTCGTCGCGGCGTTTCATCCGTTCCAACGCATGCCCCTGCCTTGCGACAGCGTCGAGAATAGCATCCTTGGCCTGCTGCCCCATGGCGGGAGTCACAAAAGTCTCTGTGGCCGGCGTAATTTGAATGTGTTCAATGTTCATGATCGATCGCTGGTTCTCCAAATCAAAGGAACGCATCGAATCCACTTCGTCATCGAACAACTCAATTCGCACCGGATGTTCTTCCAGTGGAGGGAAGACGTCCACAATACCGCCGCGGATACTGAACTGCCCCAATCCTTCGACCATAGCTACCCGTTCATAGCCCAAGATCACTAACTGATTAGCCAAAGACTCCACGTCCATGCGGGTCGAAAAATCTACCGTAAATTGTTGACCGAAGAAGATCTCTGGATCCATGACCGTCTCGATAATTCCTTCAATGGGTGCAACGACGATGCTGCCAGCCTCACGGAGACCGTAGAGTGCCTGCAGCCTACTGATCTTCAAATCGATAGCCGTGCCAGCCTCTTCATGGGGGAACAGCTCATGTCCGTCCAGACGGTAAACTTTCCGCTGGGGCGCTAAATGCTGCAAATCCTGAATAATTTTCTGTGCCTGACCTGGTGAATAGGTAATCACCAACGTCGTTCGATGAGACCGCGCAATCGACGCGATCAAAAGGCCCTTCTGCGACCCGACGGGTCCCACCAAGAGCTGTTCATGGCCAGCGGCTATGTGTGATTCGACTTCGGCAAACTCTTTCGACTGGCGAGAGAGTTGGACAAGGCCGCGCAATGCCATACGGCTCCCCCCTTATTCTACCCATGCCAAAAAGGGCTTTACTCCGGCAAAGCCCCATTTTGCATTTTTCGGTTGTATGATGCCATAGCCTGCTGCATACCGTGCTGCAGCCAGACCTCTGCTGCATCGGCCGCTGCGTCCACGGCGTCAGCAATCTGCTGCTGTTCTTCTTTGGATGGCCGATTTAATACATAGTCGGCCGTAGCCAAAAACTCCGGCGCCTGGCCAATTCCGACGCGCAATCGCGGAAATTCCTGACTGCCCAAGTGAGCGATAATATCCTTGAGACCGTTGTGTCCTCCAGCACTGCCTTTTTGGCGAATGCGAATCATACCCGGAAGCAGAGCTAGATCATCATAGATCACGAGAATATCTTCGCCCGGAACATCATAGTATGCAGCGGCAGCTGCCACGGCTTGCCCACTACGGTTCATGTACGTCTGCGGCTTAAAAAGCAAAACCTTTTCGCCAGCTATGATGCCCTGAGCATTCAAACCTTGGAATTTCTTCTGCGAGCAGTCCAGGTTCCAGCGTTTAGCCAATGTGTCCACAACCCAAAAACCCGCATTATGACGCGTGTTTTCGTAACGGTCGCCAGGGTTGCCCAAACCTGCTATGATCTTCACCGCTGTTTCCTAACTCCTCTTTGCTAGAGAAAGAACGCACAGCAGATACTGTGCATTCTCAATCCAGCGATCTATTCCTCTTCTTCTTCTTCGTCATCTTCTTCACCAATGACTTCTGGTTCTTCGACTTCGTCAGCGTCTTCATCGTCTTCCGGCTCTTCGAGTAGTGCTGGATCCGTGATAGTAAGAACCACTTCAGCGGTGTCTATCAACACATCCACGCCTTCAGGAAGTTTTAGGTCGCTGACATGCAGGGTATCTCCAATGACCAAACCAGAAACATCGATGTCTACGTACTCCGGGATATTACCTGGCAAACAGGAAATATCCAGTTCCCGCAGAACGAGGTTCATGATACCGCCATCCTGCTCGCGATCGTCTTCGCCTACTACATACAATGTAGTGGTCGTCTCAACAGCGCGATCCATCGCTACCTCATAAAAGTCCACATGCTGGTAGCTTCCTTTGACAGGATGGTTTGTCAGTTCCTTCACAATTACCTTGCGAGTCTCACCATCCACGGTTAAATCCAAAAGACTGGAACGAGCTTTCAAAGCTTTTTGAAGGTCTTTCTCCTCAATCGTCACCGTCACGCCCTCTTTGCCTCGACCGTAAACTACCGCGGGAACCTTCTTGTCCCGGCGAAGTCGGCGAGAAGCACTCTTTCCGAGATCGGACCGCAGTTGAGCCTGCAGCGCAAAATCTGCCATATTCGTCTCCTCCTCTCACCTTAACACTAAAGTCTATTATACCAACTTCTTACGGAATTAGTCAAATAATCGACTAACCGGAAGTTCCTCAAAAATGCGCATAATGGCCTCGGCGAACAACGGTGCCACAGAAAGCCTGGTCAGCTTGGGTATGCGCTTTTCCTCTTGCAGAAATATTGTGTCGGTCACCACAACTTCTTTGATGCAGCTGTCCTGAAGAATTTCAGCTGCAGGATCGGAGAACACGGGGTGCGTGCAGCAGGCATACACTTCAACCGCACCATCCTTCAGCAGAGCATCGGCCGCTTTCACAATCGTACCACCGGTGTCAATCATATCATCAACGAGGATCGCTGTCTTGCCTTCTACCGAACCAATGATGTTCATGACCTCGGATACATTGGGTTTTGGGCGGCGCTTGTCCACAATGGCCAACTGGCAGTTGAGCCGGTCGGCCATCTCACGAGCCCGAGCCACCCCGCCAACATCCGGTGAGACAACGATCTTGTCGGCAAAGTTCTTGCTCAAAAGATAGTCCGCTATGATGGGGAAAGCCCGCAGATTATCCACAGGAATATCGAAAAAGCCCTGAATCTGACCGGCATGAAGATCCATCGTTACAACTCTGTCGGCCCCGGCCGCTGTAATCAGATTCGCGACCAACTTGGCGCCAATGGGATCGCGCGGCTGCGTTTTCCGATCCTGTCTTGCATACCCATAATAGGGAATGACGGCGCAAATCTCACGGGCTGAAGCTCGCTTCATCGCGTCAATCATGATCAAAAGCTCCATAATATGCGAATCCGTAGGGTTCTGGGTCGGCTGAATCAGAAAGACCTCATGCCCGCGAACTGTCTCTAAGACCTTCAAGCTGATTTCGCCATCCTTGAATCGAGAGATTTCGGATTTGCCGAGTTCTTTGCCGAGATTTTTGGCAATGCTGGCCGCTAAGTCAGGATTGGCACTGCCCGTGAAGATCTTCAGCTTCTTGTTGGCGCTATTTAGAATCACCTTGAGACCTCCGTTTTGTCCAGCTTTCTTTGTTCACCTGCCGTCCGCGAGCGATACCTAAGCTTTCCGGAGGCACATCCTCTGTGATGGTCGATCCCGCAGCCACAAAAGCGTTGCGGCCAATGGTAACAGGTGCGACCAATGCTGAGTTGCTGCCGATGAATGCACCGTCTTCGATAATTGTCCGCGATTTGGTCCGACCATCATAGTTGCAGGTTATGGTACCACAGCCAACATTGACGCCCTGACCGACGTCGGCATCACCGAGATAGATGTGGTGGGCTGCTGAAGTGTCGTTAGCCACGACAGAGTTCTTGACTTCGACAAAATCGCCAATTTTGCAGCGGTCACCAATGACGGCACCGGGTCGCAGATAGGCAAAGGGACCGATGGTTGTCTGTGAACCGACTTGAGCTTGGATCAATACCGCCTGCTCCACGGTGGTCTCATCACCGATCACCGTCTGCTGCAGCCGTACATTAGGCCCGATCCTGCAGCCGCTGCCGATGGTGGATCCGCCCTGAACATGGACGCCGGGATACAGCGTCGTGTCTTGGCCAATCCTGCAGTCGTCGTCAATCCAAACTTGCGAAGGATCAACCATCGTAACCCCCTGCAGCATCCAGTGTTCACGCAGACGCTGCTGAAGAATGGTTTCGGCCTGCGCCAATTGCACGCGATCATTGATACCCATGGACTCCCGGGCATCCTCAGCCACAAAACCAACGACACTGTGGCCATCCTGGATCATGAGTGGCAGAACATCGGGCAGATAATACTCTGCCTGAACATTATCCGTTGTGATCTTTTGGAGGTATTGAAAGAGCAAAGGTCCGTCAAAACAATATGTTCCGGTATTAATCTCGCTTATGCATTGTTCTTCGTCCGACGCATCCTTTTGTTCAACAATACCCAATACGCGCGCCTCTGCATCACGCTTAACTCGACCATACCCCGTGGGGTCGTCCATGTGCGCAGTGATGACGGTAGCCGCAGCCCGCTGGGCACTGTGATACTCCAGCGCACCAGCCAGCGTCTCCGGTCGGAAAAGCGGCGTATCGCCATAGGTAACCAACACGGCTCCTTGAAATTCAGCCAACACATGACGGCATTGATCCACGGCATGGCCTGTACCCAGCTGCTGCTCCTGGATCACACAAGGAATATCTGGAAGAGCGGCTTGAACCTTGTCGCTTTGATGTCCTACCACCAAATACACTTTGGTTAATCCAGCCTTGTGCACGTTGGCCACCACCCGTGCTACCATAGGCAACCCACCTAAAGGATGCAGAACCTTAGCCAACTGCGACCGCATTCTTGTACCTTGGCCAGCGGCCAAGATCACAGCGGCTGCTTCCACTGCCAAACGATCAGCCCCTTTGTCCGTTGTAGTCTCAAACAATCTAGAATTCTGCACACAGGCATGATCCCCTGCCGCAAAAAGGCAATAGTTCCGTTAATTCTCCGCGTCTTTATCTGGAACTCTGTTTTTCTCCAACCAACGTCGAAATACGGTCTCATCGGTTTCATTCGCTGCTGCGGGTTCTTTACCTTCCGGTACCGCACGGACTGGCTTAGGCTCCTGCCGCTTGGCTAGTTCCTCCGCCCCCAACTGCTGCCGCAATTTCGCCAGCCCTTCATGGGCCAAATTCTGCGTTAATGGCTTCGCAGTACGAACAGCCAGAGGGCTTTGCTCTTTGTTATACAGCTCTTGAATCTGCCGGCCAAAATCCCGGACGCGGCCGCGATTTCGCACTTCATTGCCGGTTATGCGCATCACAATAAAACCCTGATCATGAAGATAGAGTTCTTTGCGTTCGTCTTTCTCGATGGTCTCTTTAGCGGCGTGAACATATCCGTCCACTTCTATAGCAATGCGTCGTCCCACAAGGATATCCACTTCGTAGTGGTCGATCTGGATCCGATGCTGGTAGGGGACGTTCCGCCGCCGCAGTTCTTCGATGATCTTCAGTTCACTGGCCATGCCAGGAGCTAATTCCCTATCCATGGTACACCTCAGAACATGTTAAAAAAACCTCGCCGGTTGACGAGGTGTTGAGAGCGATGGCTGGGGTGCCAGGATTCGAACCTGGGAATGCAGGAGTCAAAGTCCTGTGCCTTACCGCTTGGCGACACCCCAACAATAGAGATGGATAAAAATGGCTAAGCAAAAAAATGGCTGGGGTGCCAGGATTCGAACCTGGGATGCAAGGGTCAGAGCCTTGTGCCTTACCGCTTGGCGACACCCCATTAACAAACACCAGTATAGCAGACTTAAACTAAGTCGTCAACATCTCTTTGCTGCTCGATCCAGCGGGATGGCTGCACCCGCAGCCGGCGATGTTCCTCATCCACGTCTTCCACCTGGATCAATGAGATATGATCCTGTATCTGTTTCTTCTGCGGCTCTAGGGTCTCGATGAGCACAGCCTTGCCCACCACTGTGCAGTCAAATTCACCCATCAGATTCGTCAATCCCCTCAGCGTACCGCCGGCCCGCATAAAGTCATCCATGAGGAGCACGCGTGACCCAGCAGGCAGATCGCGACGCCCCAACGACATCGTCTCCAATCGTCGCGACGAACCTGACTCATAGTTCACAGTCAGTACAGAGCCTTCCGTGGGTCGGCTGCTTCGCCGAGCCACAACTAGCGGAACATTCAACGATCGAGCTGTCATCAAGGCTATGGGGATACCAGCGGTCTCGATGGTCACCACGTATTGTGGTTCTTCGGGAGCGAAGCGGACCGCAAAGATTTCACCGATCTCGGCTAAGGCCGCCGGCGAGGCCGCCAAATCATTCAAGTAGATAAAACCACCCGGCAAAATGCGCTTGGGTTCGGCCAGCTTGGTACACAGAGCATCCACACGCTGCCACAGTTGGCGTCCGGAAAGACAAGGGATATAGCGGACTCCGCCGGCCGCACCAGATATGGTTTCAACGCGGCCTACCCTTAGTTCGTGGAATGTTTGGCGAATCAATGTCAAATCCTCACTGATCGTCGACTTGGCTGCAGAAAACTGCTCGGCAAAGTCGCTCAGCGAAAACACATGATGCGGTCGCTCGACCAAGATTTTGGTGATGGCTGCTATCCTTTGACTTCTTCGCATGACGCATTCTCCTCCCGACCCTTGGCATCTGCAGCCAACTGATCACATGCCAGGTGCCAATCCGTGGGCTTATCCACATCTGTTCCAATCTCTGGATAAGGCGACACAATCGTCTTGCCTACCACATCCACCATTTTTTTGACCCTGTGCTCGATATCCTTCAGTGTCAATCGTTTGAACAAGGCGCGCAGGATAAAGATGGGCCCAAGTAGACGGAACATTTCCCAAGGCTTCTTCCGGGAGTTTACGATCTTTTCCACAGTGGGTTGACAGCGAATGACAGCTTCCGGAGACACCATCATAATGTTGCCACCAGTGAAGGTACCGTCCTTGATCGCAAAATATGTACGCTGAACACCCGGGAAGCGTTCTTCATTGGCCTCCTTGCTCACAACAGGATAATAGATGTCCGCTTCCCGATCGCCGCAGCGTTGGAGAAAGTCTTCCAAAGCACCCCGATGGATGAAGGGAATATCGGCCGTGACCAACAGGATTCGTTTCCTGTCACGGAAATGCCGAACTCCGCGCATGATGTTCTCAATGTAGGTGTCTCCAGCAAGAACCAGTTCCATGTCCGGGTCCAGGATGGGCCGCAGCTCCTCAGGCCCAACAACCCCGATCCTATCGATATCCGGCGTCGAACGCAGCGCTTGAAACACGTACTCCACCATGGGCCGACCTTGGATGGGAATCAACGCTTCGTGAGGAGTGTCGCTGACTTCCATGAGCTTTCCATTGTTACGAGCTCCAGCTAAGACAATCACGTCGGTCTTCATCAGCAGCCTCCTATGTTCTCGTCAATGATGGCCACACCACGATGGTGAAGGCGGGACCGGTATACCTGGCCCAAGTGGTGTATTTCATCCCACGCACGTTGGGCGCGTTCTTCATCGGTAAAAATCCCGAACACCGTTGGTCCGCTTCCGGACATGAGCTGTGCGGCGGCACCATGCTGGCGCCAGGCATCCTTCCACCACTGGCATTGAGGAATCTTGTCCAGCGTCACTGACTCGAGGGCATTACCCAAGTGGTCTAGGGCCAAGTCCGGGTGGTTTTGTCGCAGTTCGTGCAAAAAAATTCCTGTAAAATGATTGCCAAAGCAATCCGGAACTAAGGCCCGGTACACTTCCTGGGTTGAAACAGCAGCATCGGGTTTAGCCAATAGCAGTCGATACCGCGGCATGGCCGGAAGCGATGTCAAACGTTCTCCGATTCCTTCCGCTAACCATGTACCGCCCTCAATGCAGAATGGCACATCAGCGCCAAGCTGGGCACCGACGACCCGGAGCTGGCGAACACTCAGAGGATGCTCGTAGTAATGATTGAGCGCCACCAAAACCGCTGCGGCATCTGCACTGCCACCACCTAAGCCTGCAGACGACGGGATTCGCTTGATAAGCGTAATCCGAACATTGGGCTGCCGAGCGATCTCAGAAAAAAACGCACGAGCGGCCTGCCAAGCAATGTTGCGTGAGTCTTGGGGAACTGCTTCATCGCCGCGAACGACGAGGGAAATGCCCTGCGCTCCCATATCCAGCTGGATGTCGTCATGGAGGTCTATGGACTGCATCACGCTGGCCAACTCATGGTAGCCGTCGGGCCGGCGACCGAGAATATCTAATGTCAAGTTGATCTTTGCATAGGCTGCCGCCCGAACTACTCCCATCTTCTCACCTCGTGTACCAATATTCCCCATGAGGGCCGAGGTTTCCTGCCCCTAGGTCCGGTTTCGTTCGCCACGGCGCTGTAATCCCCTGCATTCTAACGCATTCGCCAACAAACGTAAAAAAATAACCCAGATATCTGGGTTATTCTGTCATACCTATTCTATGGTTATCTACACTCAGTTCAACCGTTTCTGTGAGGACATCGGCGTAGGAGTATGACATGCGTTCCACCGCATTGGACGTATCCAACTTAACCACGAATACCTTAGGATACGTACTCTCCAGGACGCCCTCGGCCTCTACAACCTTCTTACGGCCCTTGTTGGCTCTAAGCTTGACCCGCTTGCCTATGCAGGCATCCAGGTCCAGTTTGATCTGTTCCAAAACGTTCGTGTTGATCATGGACCTCCACCTTCCCACTCATTTTGTCCTTTTCAGTATAACATAGTTATCCACAGAAGTCAAAAAACATATATTTTATCAACTAGAAACGCCGTTGTCAAGGGAATAAGCCAAAATAATTTGAGAACGCCCCCAAAATTGAGTCGAAAACGTTAATTCTACCGCCCTGAGCTTTGCGGTGGGATTTGGTTTTTAAGATACCAGAACTTCACAAAGTTTTCTTTTTGTTTACAGATATGCTGCCGGATTCCCGAGATTTTTTTTGCCTGGCTCCGTCAACGTTCTGTGGCGCAGTAAAAACCCAGCCGCAGGAAGCGGCTGGGTTGGAGTGTTACACATTCATTCTGAACTCATCAACGGTCTAGATAAAACGTGGATGGGAAACGGCCCGCCATCCATGCAGTATCCCAAACCCACAGACCCTCTTCGGGGACATTCCGCAAATCTTGGTTGATAATCACTGGATATGGACTCAACCCGACAACACCGATGACCCAAAGGTTCTCGGCCTGGGACCGCAGAACTTCGCGGCCTAATTCCAAGCGCCGTTCTGGATCAGGTTCGACGACCATCTGAGCCCAATTGTTATAATGCTCCTTGACAATGTCTGGCGGCTCCTCGCCGTCTCGACCCTGCGTGTGGAAGTAGCGTTCCCACGCCGGCCACACCGAGGATCCCCAGTGCGGGATAATGGGAACAATCTTGCGAGCTTCGAAGAACAAGACATCCGTTACACGGTCACCGTGCCAGACTGTGGCATCCATCAAGTTCGCTGGCGCCCGCTCACCCTGTAGTTCCCCGGAGACGTAGCGCATTTGAACGTCTAAGCCCAGCTCACGCCACTGTTCGATGATGATCTCCATATTGGGACCCTTGGGTGTTTCACTGTCGAAGACCTCGATGGTGAACTGGAAGTGCTCGCCACTGGGGAACAACCGATTCCCATCAGAGCCGCGCTGATCCAAGCCAACTTCATCCAACAGCGCATTGGCCCGCTCGGGGTCAAAGTCAATGAACGCCCGAGCAAATTCTGGATTATGCAGCGGACTGCCGGGCAGAACCGTATACTGCATGGGTACGCCACGGCCAAAGTAGATGATCTCGTTGATCTCATCGCGATCGATCCCAATGGATAAGGCTTGCCGGAAGCGCACATCATTGAAGATCTCGCGCAGCGGCATGTTATTTGTACTGAGGTTGAGGTTGATGATCACATCGGAAGCATAGCCCGCACTCCAGAGAATGGTGCGGTAGCCGCCTTCGTCCTCAAAGTTGCGGTACATGGGATAGTTGCGGATATCATTCTCAAAGGCTGCGAAATCCACAGCTCCGCTGATAATCATCCCGGAGATAACTTCCCGATCCGACGCAATCTGGGTCTCAATGCGATCGATGTAGGGAAGCTGGTTCCCAGCTGTATCCACCTGCCAATAGTAGGGGTTGCGCTCCCAAACGCGTCGATCGGATGTGA
>SLOZ01000443.1 GCA_007132255.1 Limnochordia bacterium
AAGCACGAGGATTCCTCCTATCCGTCTAAGGACCTATTCGCCGACGGATAAGGAATTCCTCTATGGTCGAGGAAGATAGGCTCCTCAAAACCGCTTCTTTGTCACTCGAAAGCCGGACCAGCTCTCAGTTGTCTTTGCGAAAATCATCTGGACTCAAATTCTCCAAAAACTTTCTGAAGTCTTCCATTTCCGGATCCTCTTCTTTGGCCATCACCATAGTTCGTTGAGCCACCGAATCATCGACCAATATCGGTACATCGCAGCGAAGTGCCAATGCGATAGAGTCGCTCGGGCGAGCATCAATCTTGAACAGTGTCTTATCGGTGCGGATGTGGATTTCAGCGTAGAATGTCTCATCCACCAACTTTGTGATAATTGCCTTTTCCATGGTTCCTCCCATGGTCATGACAACTGAAGCCAAAAGATCATGGGTCATCGGCCTGGGCACCTCCACTTTTTCCAGTGCCAGATTGATGGCGTTTGCTTCCGCTGGGCCAATCACTAAAGGTAGAAAGCGCTCTTTGTTCTTGTCGGTCAGGATAACCACGGGAGCCATACTCATCTGATCGAGGCCGACCATCTGCACAGTCATCTCCAGCAATGCATTCACCCCCAACAATACAATTCTAAGACGTTTTCACTTTCAGAGCCGCTCCCACGAAATCACGAAACAGCGGATGCGGGTTGTTCGGCCGGGATTTGAACTCGGGGTGGAACTGTGAAGCCACAAACCAAGGATGGCTCGGAAGCTCAATAATCTCCACGAGTCGTTGATCCGGCGACAAGCCAGCGAATAGCATGCCGGCCTCAAGCATAGGCTGGCGGTAGGCGTTGTTGAACTCATAGCGATGACGATGACGTTCATAGACAACTTCGTGGTCGTAAGCTCGGAAACTCTGCGAGGTATGATCCAAAATGCAAGGATACAGTCCCAACCGCATCGTTCCGCCCTTGTCTTCAATGTCCTTTTGTTCCGGCATCAAATCAATTACAGGGTGTTCTGTCTCGACAAATTCTGAACTGTTGGCGCCAGCATACCCGCAGACATTGCGGGCAAACTCCATGACCGCGCACTGCATTCCCAAACATATTCCGAAGAATGGGATCCGGTTCTCCCTTGCATAACGAACCGCTTGGATCTTTCCTTCAATACCTCTATAGCCAAATCCTCCTGGAATCAAAATGCCATCGAGATCGTCCAATAAATCAGCGGGATTGCCTCCCTCTAGTTCTTCAGCATCAATCCAAACCACATCAACAGCACTACGGTGGTAAAAACCGCCATGTCTCAACGCCTCGGCAATGCTGAGATAGGCATCAGGCAGGGAGACATACTTCCCAACAATGCCTATTCGGACCATATGCTTGGGATTCTTTATCGTGTCAACCAGTTCCTGCCATTCGGCCATATCTCGCTGGTTGCACTGTATGTTCAACTTTTCGATAACGATTTCGTCCAGGCCTTCATTGGCAAAGTGCAGAGGCACTTCGTAAATGGTTTCAACATCGGTGTTGGGAATTACCGCCCCTTCTTCAATATCACAGAAAAGGGCAATCTTTTTCCGCAGATCCAATGAAAGTTCATGCTCACTGCGGCAGACGATAATGTCTGGTTGGATACCAATGCTCCGCAGCTCTTTGACACTATGCTGGGTCGGCTTTGTCTTCAACTCCTTAGCAGCTCCGATATAAGGAACCAAGGTCACATGGATGTAAAGACACGAATTACGACCGACCTCTGTTTTCAACTGTCGAATTGCCTCCAAAAATGGCAGCGATTCAATATCACCTACAGTACCGCCAATCTCGACAAGGACGACATCAGCCCCCGAATCGCTGGCTAGGCGGGTAATCCGTTCCTTGATCTCATTCGTTACATGAGGGATCACCTGAACTGTGCCACCAAGAAAGTCTCCGCGCCGCTCTTTACCAAGAATGCTCCAATAAATCTTTCCTGTAGTCACATTACTCATCTTAGTGAGGTTTGTATCAATGAAGCGTTCATAGTGTCCAAGATCCAAATCGGTCTCAGCTCCATCATCGGTCACAAACACTTCCCCATGCTGGAACGGGCTCATAGTACCTGGATCCACATTGAGGTATGGGTCCAATTTGAGAATACTCACCTTCAGACCACGGTTCTTCAACAGCCGGCCCAATGACGCCGCCGTAATCCCTTTGCCCAGACTGGACACTACACCGCCCGTTATAAAGATGAACTTTGCCATAATTCTTTACATCCCCTGACCGTTTTCAATTTCGTTCTCTCCCTGCTGTTCCTGCTCGTATTTCTTCAACAATTCAAGCAGCGCAAAGTGCTGCACAAATGCCGTAAGTCCCGTGGCAAATAGCAAAATCGGAGCGGCAAGCAGGACACTGACGATCAAGACCACGCCATTGACTAACGTTAGGATCAGACTAACCAGAATGTTATCCATTGCAACCAATGATGAACGTTTCAAAATCGTCAACAATCCCGCATCCTGCTGAATTAAAAACGGAAAGACAAACTGGACTACAACTCCCCAAAATAGGATGAAGTACACCCAAATGCCACTCAACAAGCGAATCCATGTGTTCGTATGGTAGATACTAAATGCCAAATCAGCAACGAGTATCCCCAGAATCAGTCCCATAACCAAAGTCAAGAGGAAAGCCTTTCCAAAGTGCCTGCGAAACCCGTCGTAAAAGTGCTTCAACGTTGCCTCTTCTCGGCTTGCCAAACGAAAAATCACTGTATGAATACCCGCTGTGGCGGGCCCAAAGAGAACCACGGTTCCCAAGATGCCAGCCAACAAGAAAACTGGATGCGGAAATGGCAGCATGGTTACGAGCAAAAGCGGCAAGAAAGCCACCAAGAACCAGACAAAGTTCGACAGCATCAAGATTCCTATATATTCATACGCTGCTTTAAAGGCTTGAGCCAAGATCCCCCCTGCCCTGCGCAGAGCCATAACATCGTCCCCCCTACATGGTTTCTGGAGCGTCCACACCTAAAAGATCTAAAACTCGGCGCAGTACAACCTGGACAGCTGCCACCAATACCAGTCGAGCGTCACGGACTGCGGGCTCCTCACCCAACACTCGGCAGTGAGTGTAAAACGAATGGAACAATCCTGCAAAATCCAAGGCATACCGAGCAATCCGATGGGGCTCTCGATAACGAGCTGCAGCCGCAATCTCTTCCGGTAACTCAGCCATCTTCTTAATTAGGTCCAGTTCCTCCGGACGCTGGAGGGCGTCCAATGGCGCTTGCCTAGTATCCAAAACCCCATGACCAGCTTCACCAGCCTGCCGCAGCATACTGCAGATTCTAGCATGTGCGTATTGCACATAAAACACAGGGTTTTCGCTGCTTTGTTCAGCGGCCAAGGACAAGTCAAAGTCCAGATGGCTTTCCGGGCTGCGCATCAAGAAAAAGTAACGCGCTGCATCCTTGCCGACTTCATCTAGAAGATCCTGCATAGTAATGAACTCGCCGGCCCGTTTAGACATCTTCACCTGCTGGCCATTCCGCAGCAATGCAACGTACTGAAGAATCAAGACTTCGAAGGCTTCGCTGCTGTAACCGAGAGCCTGCACGGCCGCCCTCATACGTCCAATATAGCCATGGTGATCTGGACCCAGAATATCAATCAACTTCGTATAACCGCGCTTCAACTTATCATAGTGGTAGGCGATGTCTGCAGTGACATACGTGTAAGCACCATCCTGTTTGATAATCACGCGGTCCTTATCGTCACCAAACTGCGTCGAACGAAACCACAACGCACCATCCTCTTCAAACATGTAGCCTTTCGACTTAAACAACTCAATGATCTCTTCAAGAGCACCAGCAGCGTGCAGTTCTCGCTCGCGAAACCAAACATCAAAGGTGACTCCGTAAGCCGCCAGATCCTGCTGCTGCTGCTCGACCATTCTGTCAGTTCCCCACCGTTTAAAAAAGGTCTCGCGTTCGTCCGGCTTCATATCTTCTAGAGGGACGGCTTCCTGCAAAAGTCTCTGCGCCAGTTCCGTAACGTAGTCTCCAGGATAGCCATCTTCAGGGAAGTCAATGTCTTCACCCTGCAACTGACGGTATCTCGCCTCGAGGGAACGTCCAAAAATGCCCGCTTGGTTACCCGCGTCGTTGACATAATACTCCGTTCCCACTTCATAACCAGCTGCTCGCATTAGGCGCGCCACTGTATCACCTACAGCCGCCGCTCTGGCATTGACGACGTTCATAGGTCCCACCGGATTAGCGCTTACAAACTCCAAAAGAACCTTCTCGCCTTCGCCATCATTGCTGGCGCCGAACTCTGACCCCTGATCATGGACTAGGGTCAGCAAGTCATAAAGCCATTGATGACTTAGAGAAAAGTTGATAAAACCTGGTCCTGCAATGTCCAATCGCTCAATCATTGGATCGCGCAAGCGATCTACGATCATTTGAGCGATGGCTCGCGGAGCCATGCGCGCCGGTTTGGCCAAGACCATGGCAATGTTACTGGCAAAATCACCATGGCTCTTGTCCCGCGGACTCTCTAGCTGAATATCTGGCAGTTCATCGACACGCAGTTCGCCATCCTGAATAGCTTGCTCAAGGCTGGCACGGATCTTGCTGGCCAAGAGTTCTTTCAACTGTGCTGCAGTACTCACGCTGTCACACCTTTCCCAAATGCTATCATACTTTCACGAACGAGTTTAGCCACCAGCAGCGCCGTGGAATCATTCGTGTCCAAAACCGGTGATAACTCCACAATATCCATTCCCACCACATTTAACCCCTGCATGGCATAGATTGCCTCTAACAGCTCTGAGGATGTAATACCTCCGGCTTCAGGGGTACCAGTGCCTGGAACGTGCGCACTATCCAAAACGTCAATATCTATTGTGATATAGATGGG
Source organism: Limnochordia bacterium (assembly GCA_007132255.1). Classification (GTDB taxonomy): domain Bacteria; phylum Bacillota; class Limnochordia; order Darwinibacteriales; family B1SED10-159; genus SLOZ01. Next base: position 4,890 of record SLOZ01000443.1, read on the forward strand.
GACCGAACCCAATGCCTGGATCACCGAAAGCAGGGGTTCAAGTACGGTTCCCGGGTAAAAGAAATTGTCTCGACGGCCTAGAGCGAATTCTTCGCGCGTTCCCGAACGAATACCGAACTGGTAAATGCGCTGAGGTCCCAAGAGATCCAAAACTCTACCCATAACCGTTGCATGGGACTTCACCTCACCCATATAATCGGCGCGCAGATCCGCGTGGGCATCAAACTGCAAAACAATGAGCTCAGGGTAGCGTTCATAAACGGCCTCAATGGCCGGTAGACTCACCAAATGTTCCCCACCCACCAGCAGTGGCAGCTTCGCGGCAGACAGGATACGTCGCGTTTCTCGACCGATGGCGTTCAATGACCGTTCTACATTACCGAAGGGGCATTCGACATCGCCTGCGTCAAAGAAACCCGCTTCGCTCAAATCTCGGTCCAAACGATAGCTATATTCCTCTAGACCGTCCGATATTTCCCGCACTCGCGTTGGTCCAAACCGTGCTCCTGGACGAAAACTCGTTGTGTAATCCATCGGCGCTCCGTAAAGCACCAGACTAGCTTGCTCTTCCTGACTAAGGCTACCCATAAACCGCAACCGAATCTCCTCCTACCTAAACGAACAATTCCCCTACAGGTAGTTTCTGCAGGGGAAAAAAGACCAGATTCAAGAAACAGGTCTCCCTGGCTCTTGAATCCCGAGTTGTCTAACGCTTCACTAAGTCCGCTACGAAACTGGGTAGTTGGAATGCACCATAGTGAACAGCGTTATTATAGTACTTCGTATCTAAGTCCGGAATATCCTGCCTTTCGACTTGAAGGGGACATACCTTTTTCGAACCCATTGTGAAGCTCCACATACCACTGGGATACGTGAACACGCTGGCCAAATACAGCCACGTAATGGGGAATGACTTTTTGATACCGCTAAAGCTCTTCTGGATCAGATCCCGATTGAACAACGGACTTTCAGTCTGAGCTACCATAATGCCGTCGTCGGTCAACGCTTCGTAGATGTTAGCATAGAAGGACTCCGAAAACAATCCAACAGCCGCTCCCACGGGCTCTGTGGAATCTACTAAGATCACATCATACTCGTTCTTAGTATCACGAATATGTTGGATCCCATCGGTCACCAAAACTTCTACCCGCGGATCGTCCAGAGCTCCTGCAATTTCCGGGAGGAATTTTTTGGAGGCCAAAATGACTTCTTCGTCAATCTCAACCAATACGGCCTTTTCAACCGTAGAGTGTTTGAGCACCTCCCGAATGACACCCCCGTCGCCACCGCCAATTACAGCTACCTTTTTTGGGTTGGGATGTGCTGTCAACGCCGGATGGGCGATCATCTCATGGTAGACAAATTCATCTCGAATTGTAGTTTGAACCATCCCATCCAGTACCAACATGCGCCCAAACTCAACCGTGTCAATCACAGCCAATTCCTGGAATGGGGTCGTAGCCGTGTAGAGTGTTTCTTTCACCTTAGCGGTAATGCCATAATTCGGTGTTTGCTTTTCTGTGTACCAAAGTTCCATTAGCGCACCTCCTATGCAAAGTCTTTAATGCCTAATACCAGAGGGCCACTGCAGCAAATGCACAACCGATGGATTCCACTGTGTGCTCTGTTCCTAGAACCTTAACGTTCGCAAGCTCCTCGCCTCGTTGGGCAAAAGCATCGCGCACCATTTGAGCGACGATCTCTTCTGCTTCTTCCTTGGAGCATTTCCCAGAAAACTCCATAATGATCCCGTAGCTGGCTTTGGTAAACCCAATAGCCACGGCTGCCGAAATCCGTTCGCCGGGAACATCACTGGTGATACTTCCGTAAGCGGTGGGTGTCAATGAACCTGGAGCAATCTCCAGTTTGGGCACCTCTTCACAATTGGGCGGGAGTACGCTGCTCACTCGGAGCAGATTTAAATTGCCGATTCCCGAAATCAGGAGAGCATTGTCAAATGCATTTAACTTCGAAGGCCCTTCGGCGCTGCCGCAGACCATAGTAAACTTCTTAGGGGTTGGTAACATTGTTCATCCTCCTTAGGACAAGTCAAAATTCACTTAGCCTAGTATACCAGAAGCGTTCTGGAAAAGAAACAACTATTTTCACAGCAAAGGGCGAAGCATCTGGACGATGTTTCACCCTTTACGCAACTAGAAAAGCCCAGTTATAACACCATTTTCATCAATGTCCACATTCTGTGCAGCTGGAACCTTGGGCAACCCTGGCATGGTCATGATGTCACCCGTATAGCACACAAGAAAACCAGCTCCCAGGGCAGGCTTGATCTCTTTGATCTGCAGTGTCCAGCCCGTTGGGGCCCCTTTGAGCAGCGGATTATCGGACAAGGAATGCTGCGTCTTGGCCATACACAGGGGTAAATCCGCCGCTCCCATGGCACCAAGATTCTTGATTTGGCGTTCTGCTTGGTCTGAGTATTGCACGCCATCCGCTCCGTAAATTTTGGCAGCAAGCACTTCGATTTTGGACTTAATGGGATCCTGCCAGTCATAGAGTGGCTGGAATGAAGCCGGGGATGACTCGAGGACATTCAATACCGTTTCCGCGAACGCTTGACCACCTTGGCCGCCCTCTGCCACAACTCGGGACACTGCAGCTTTGATGCCTTGGGCATCGCAGTGTTCTTGAATCAAGGTCAACTCCTCGGGAGCATCCGATGGGAACTGATTAATGGCGACGACAGTTGGCAGACCAAATGTTCGCAGATTCTCGATGTGTTTGTCCATGTTGGCCAAACCCTTCTTTAGCGCCTCCAGATTCGTTTCTTTCACTTTGTCCTTAGATACACCGCCGTGCATATTGAGAGCCCGGACAGAGACTACCAAGACCGCCAAATCTGGTGTCAAACCCGTATAGCCATGAACGATATCAAAAAACTTTTCGGCACCGAGATCTGCAGCAAACCCGCCCTCGGTCACCACGTAATCGGCAAGCTTCAATGCCATCTGGGTTGCGATCACGGAGTTATTGCCATGAGCAATGTTGGCAAATGGCCCGCCATGGATGAAGGCCGGTTGTCCCTCCAACGTCTGTACGAGATTGGGCTTGATGGCATCTTTCATCAAAACAGCCACTGCCCCCTGTCCCTGCAGTTGATGGACATAGACAGGCTCCCGGTCATAGGTGTACGCCACCAACATTTTGCCTACACGGTGCTTGAGATCCTGGAGGTCGCTGGCCAGACAAAGGATCGCCATCAGTTCTGATGCAACGGAGATATCAAAGCCTGTTTCCCGTGTAACTCCATCGCCGATGCCCCCAAGACCAACAACAATGTTCCGTAATTGGCGATCGTTCATGTCCATCACACGGCGCAGCAGGACGCGCTTCGGATCGATACTCAGCGGATTGCCCTTAACGATACTGTTATCGATTAACGCCGCCAGCAAATTGTGAGCGCTGGTGACCGCATGAATGTCACCGGTGAAGTGAAGGTTGATGTCTTCCATGGGCACAACTTGCGAATACCCGCCACCAGCGGCTCCGCCCTTAATACCAAAGGTCGGTCCCAATGATGGTTCCCGCAGACAGGCCATGGCTTGTTTCCCCAGAGCGCCCAGAGCCTGTGTCAGACCAATGGTGGTGCACGTCTTGCCCTCACCCGCCGGTGTAGCTGTAATGGCGGTGGTATAGATGAGTTTTCCGTTCGGACGATCCTTGAGGCGCTGGTAGAGCTCCAACGGTATCTTAGCCTTGTATTTGCCGTACAACTCCAAATCATCCTCTTGAATACCAACAGTCGCAGCGATGCTCTGGATATTCTTCAGGTTAGCCTTTTGTGCAATTTCAATATCGGTCAACATCAAAACCACTCCCCGCAAGATATTATCCGTGCATCGGCAAACCTAGTGCCGTCAAGAGACTTTCTTGAACGCCTTCATTGACCGTGGGATGCGGATGAATGCACTGCGACCACTGCTCTAGGGTCATCCCCTGTTCTAAGGCAACAACGGCTTCGATAATCATCTCTGTGGCATGTGGACCCACCATATGGAAACCCACTGCCGTACCGTCACCCGTGGCGATCACCTTGCAAATACCAGCATTTTCACCCAAGATCATGGCCTTGCCACTGCCTTTCAAGGAAAACGTCCCGACCACCACATCGCCGTAACGCTCCCGCGCTTGCCGCTCAGTAAGGCCCACCGCAGCTGTTTCCGGATGCGTATACACACAGCGTGGCACATGCCAAGTCCGTCGATGGTCGTAGCCAAACGCAGCTTGGACGGCATTCATCCCTTCGAAAAACGCCAAGTGGGCGAACTGGAGACCACCAATGATATCACCGGCTGCATAGATCGATGGCGCTGACGTTGCGAATTGATCATCAACGACGATATGCCCCTGTTTGTTTGTCTCCACATTCAGCCCTTCTGGCAAAACGGGTCGGCGTCCTATGGCCACCAAGCAAGCAGCGGCTTGGAGTTCCTTCGTTTCTCCCTTCTGCTCCACCGAAAACTTAAGCTCGTCGCCATCTTCGGAAACGTCCGTAAGCTTCGCGCTGGCCAGCACCTTAACTTTTTGCTTTTTGAACTCGCGCAGCAATGCTTTACGCAGATCCTCATCCTCGCCAGGAAGCAATCCATCCAAGAGTTCTACAATGGTAACAGACACTCCCAACGATTGGAAAATGGAGGCGAACTCGCAGCCGATAGCTCCGCCTCCGACAATCACTAAGGAACTAGGCAGTTCCGTAATCTCAAGAATACTATCGCTGTCAAAGATATTGGTTCCATTCGGCTTGATGTGCGGAAGATCGGCGGGAGCAGCACCGGTGGCTACAATCGTCTTATCCGCACGCAGCTGAACGGGGTTAGACCCATGGACCACAACGGATCCCGCGTCATCAAACACTGCCTCGCCGCAGATCACCTCGATACCCATCTGTTGCATGGTGTGCCGAAGTCCCTTGACCAATGCAGCTACGACCTGGTCCTTACGCTTAGCGACCTTACTGTAATCAACATTGACGCCTTCCACCACGAAGCCAAAATCCTTGGAAGCTTGGATCTGTCGGAATAAACCAGCGCTCTCCAACAGAGTCTTTGTGGGAATGCAACCGCGGTTAAGACACGTCCCCCCTACGATATCACGTTCCACGAGAACCGTCTCGATGCCAAGATGGCGGGCTCGAATCGCCGCTGCGTATCCAGCGGGGCCACCTCCGATAATCAGCAATTGCACATTTCGCTCTTGCACAACATTCCCTCCTTCACGTTCGTTGCATACCAAACAAACCTGCAAGGTATCCTACATATAGATGTTTTACACAAACGAAACAAATCCTGCCTGACAAAGAAAAAGCCTCCAGACGCAGAAACCTTCGTTTCGCGCACCGGAAGCGTGAGTTCTATGTACGAACCAAGCAAAGACGCCCACCAGGGAGCCTTTACTCGTCCTGAAGATAGTACGCCAATCGCTGTAATTCCAGACTGAGATCAGCGGTAGCCAGCTGCACGCCGTCGGGAACCGTGATCTTAGTCGGTGCAAAGTTGAGAATAGCCCGGATACCAGCATCTACTAATCGCTGTGCCACGTCTTGAGCATCCCCGGCCGGAACCGTTATGATAGCCATCTCAATGTTCTGCGCACGGACGACTTCTGCCATATCAGCCGAACTGTGAACGGTAACCCCGTCATGCACCTGACCATGTTTTTCGGGATCCTCATCAAAGAGGGCACAGATCTTCAGATTGAAACTGTCGTCTTCGTCGAACTTACGAATATGGAAGCGAGTCAATGCAGCGCCTAGACTCCCGACACCTACCAAGGCTACGTTAATGACACCTTCTAGGTTTAAAATTTTCCGCAACTCTAACCGTAGATACTCAATTTCGTAGCCGACACCCTGCTTGCCGAATTCACCAAACCATGCCAAATCCTTACGAACTAACGCAGGACCAACACCAGCACGGTCTCCCAACTCATGAGACGAGATCAATTTGGCGTCCTTGTTTCGAGCTAGGTCATCTAACACCCGCAGATAAAGCGGAAGACGCCTGACCACGGCATCAGATATCTTTTTCCAGCGCATATCCACGCACACCTCCACTTCGTTATTATGAGTACATTCTACAAATGGAATTTGGATCCCTTTGACTGAAACTTTACTTGTGGTATTTTTCTCCATTAAGAATGGTGGCCGTGCGGTAAAGTTGTTCGAGAAGGATCAACCGCATCAATTGGTGAGGAAATGTCAGTTCGGAAAACGAGAGCAGCCAATGCGCTTCTTGCTTGACACTCTGGTGCAGGCCCAGAGAACCACCGATGACGTAGATGAACTGGGAGTCGCCAGACGTCATGCGCTGCTGAAGATAATTGGCCCACTGCAGCGAACTGGTTGATCGGCCTTTGCGGTCCAAAACAATGACGTGTGCTCTGGAGGGTATTTCCTTTGCGATCCGCTGCGCTTCCTTTTCCATGACTTGGTCCTGTTCCTTTAACGATAACGGTTCTTTAAATGGTTCATCCTTCACTTCAACAATTTCGACAGAGCCGTAACTTCCAAGCCGCTTCACGTATTCAGCAATCCCTGCTTGGATGTACTTCTCCTTGATTTTTCCCACACAGATAATCTTGATCCGCACACCAGTCACTCCCACAAAGAGCAACGAACGTGCCACCGATGCTCCGGATTACAATCACAAGAAACGGCCCTCATCCTCTGTGCAACGACGCGTGGTGCAACCATCACACCACTAGGTATATGGGAGCCACCTGGCAAAAATGGCACACTCCAGGAGCGGCCCAATCTGTAAAGGTGACGTTGTTTAACTCATATAGGTCTGGAGAGGCTTCATAAACATCCACAAACTCATCAATGGCTTGTTCCAAGTGTTCGCGACAAACTACATACATGCTGGCACCGTCCCTTTCGCATCGACACATTACATAGGGTACCCATCACGGCTACCGAATATTTCATTTCGCCACCAGAAGCCCTGGTTCCTGCCAGTCAGTACCGCAGGAATGACCCTTGGGTCAACTCCCGCCAATAGACTTAATCACTAGACATAGGTCAACGCCCTAGATGAACGGCCAGGCTCGGAGAAGCGCCCTGCAAAAAGGCATTTCGCATGCGGGCGTCTACCATACTTTGCTGTTTGCGACAAAGGTCTAGGGGAAAACCATGGGACGTCCATTCACGGGATGCCGCATGACATTCAAGGCAACTCCATAGACTTCATGGAGGGTCGATCCGGTCAGAACCTTGTCCGGTGATCCCTGCCGAAATACGCTCCCTTCATGCATTAGAATGACCTGATCACAGTATAGCGACGCGAGGTGAAGATCATGCAGTACCGCAATGGCAAGAATGTTTTCCTTGCCTTTTTGCTGAAGCAACCGCCCAATACTCACTTGGTGCTGAATATCCAAATGGTTGGTGGGCTCATCGAGCAGCAAAATGGATGTATTCTGCACCAGAGCACGAGCTAACATAACGCGCTGGCGCTCCCCTCCAGAAATTTGGTGAATCGGCCGCTCCGCTAGATGGTCCACTTGGGTTTGTTCCATGGCTTCCTTCACCAACTCCCAGTCCCGCGGCTGCTCACGCCGAAACCGTCCCACGAAAGGCGTACGCCCCATCATAACAATTTCCTTTACGAGAAAGGGAAAGTATTCAGGCTCTTGTGGAATCAACGCTGTTGTTCGCGCCAACTCCTTCAACCCATACTCCTGGATCGGACGTCCATTAAGGCGGATTTGCCCTTTTTGGGGAATAAGCAAACGGTCCAACAGGCGCAACAGCGTAGACTTTCCAGCTCCATTGGGTCCTAATACACCCACAAATTGCCCACCGTCGTAAGATAGCGAAACGTCGCGAATAACGAGATTTGACCCATAGGAATAAGAAACGCTATCCAATTGGATGGAAGGTCCCGTCATGTACAACTCTCCTCTCGGGCCAATGGTCCCAACGTACAAGACAAACGCGGAGCACACAAACTGCGCAAATGCTCACACTGACCGCTCCTGATCTGCACCATCCTAAATCTTCTAGGATTCCAGCGAAACGCTCTGCAGCTTGGTCAACCCGGTCTCTCAAGAAACTGTGGTTAGCTGGCAACTGTGCTTATGTTGTCGACCGACGCAGCAGATAAAGAAAAAAGGGGCCCCCAGCCAAAGCAGTAATAATTCCAACCGGAAGCTCGACCGGCGACAAGATCGTCCGCGCTGCCGTGTCTGCTGCGATGAGAAAGATCGCTCCACTTAGGAACGACAGCGGCAGCAGCTTGCGATGATCCGGACCCACAACAAGCCGGACGCCATGAGGGACCATCAACCCAACAAATCCGATGACTCCACTCACCGAAACAGCAGCGGCAGCGAGCAGTGAGCCTAGTACCAAAGCTTTCTTCTGAAGACGCTGCACATCAACACCTAGGCTGTGGGCGGTTTCTTCGCCGAGCAGCAGGATGTTTAGATCACGAGCCAGCCAAAAACTTGCCACAAACCCTCCTAAGATATACGGAGAGGCTGTGTAAAAATGGCGCCAACTCCTCCCTGATAAACTCCCCATGAGCCAGAGATACACATCCTGCAGGTTTTGCACCCGCAGAACCATCAGAAATGAGACAATCGCCGTCAAAACTGATGCAATCGCCACTCCAGCCAACAGCAACTGCAGAGGTTGAATGTGACCGTGGATGCGTCCGAGACGGTAGACCATGTACGCTGACATTAGAGCGCCTACGAAGGCGCACGCCGGAAGTACAAAAAAGCCCATGTAACCCATGGGAATAAGAAATATTAGTGCAATAGCTGCCCCTAAAGACGCGCCCGACGATACGCCAATAATGTATGGATCGGCCAGAGGGTTCCGCAGTAATCCCTGAAAAATGACGCCGGCGACGGCTAAACCGCCGCCGATCGCCCCTGCTAGCAATACTCGCGGCAGTCGAATTTGCAGCAAAATCGTTGCTTGAGCCGCAGTCCAATCCGATTGAATCCACGGCTCAAGCAACGGCAGCTGCCGCAGCAAGATGCGGCCCACCACAGGGGGCGGCACGTCCACAGAACCCATCGTAAGAGCACCTGTGCCCGTCACAACCAAAAGGCATATAAGGAAGATGACTGGATGGGCTGCCAACTGCCGCTTCATGATCTTCACCTCGAATATAAGATAGAAATCATCGCTTCCAATGCATCAGCCAGTCGCGGACCTGTACGAGAAAATATATCTGGGTTCACTTCGTACACGCGCCCCTCTTGAACGGCTGTCAACTCCTGCCAACTTGGTCTGGCCATTACTTCATCATAATTGAAGTTCGTCAACAAGATGACTTCCGGATTGCGCTCGATGATCAGCTCTTCGCTAAACTGTCCCCACGCATCGCTCATGTCGTCGGCGATGTTTGTGCCTCCGGCCATCACGATCAATTCGTGGAGAAAACTTCCTGGTCCAGCAGTAGATATGGGTTCATTCCATGTTTCCACAAATACACGGATGTCCTGACTTTCTGGAATGGAAGCCACAAGCTCATCACGGCGTTCTCGCATCGTCGCTGCTGCCGCCTGGCCGGCTTCTTTCCTTCCGAGCACGTCAGCCAACTCAACCAGACTCTCCGCCACTTCATCATACGTCAGCGGCTGGACAGTGAAGACCTCAATGTTCAGTTCCTGCAGGCTTTGCAGATGCTGGGATACAAGATTCGCGTCACCAATCACAAGATCGGGTTCCAGAGAGAGCAGCACTTCCATATTGAGATTAAAGGCATCACCAACAATTGTTTTTTCTTGAGCTTCCGGTGGGTAATTACACCACGACGTTACCCCGACCAGTTGCTCTTGCGCCCCCACAGCGTAAATGTTCTCTGTGATGCTCGGAACCAAAGACACAAC
>SLOZ01000176.1 GCA_007132255.1 Limnochordia bacterium
CTATAAGCGCTGCCTCGAATGGTCACCGTCGCAGAGTCAGGCTCGGGGCCTTCGATAACCAGCGTTGAATCGCGCAACTGCACCTCTATTGCTTGATAATCGTTCAGCTCGCACCGATCAGTACTCACGATGTTCGGAGACTGTAACCGCCAACCATCTTTTATGAGAACATAGTACAGACCGTTCGTTAGCCACCTACTGTTCATCAACGTGCCGTTATCATCAAATACCATGACCGACTCGAGATGCGCTGGCCACTCCTCACGATAGCCATACCACTCAATTCCCACCAAGCGCAGCCCGCTGTTCTCGACGGGCACATCCATCTCAGCTATTGTGAGAGTGTTCCTCTTGATACGAGACCGTGTGCCATAAGTCTTACTTACATCACCATATTCCACCGTCCACTGGGGCTCCTCACCGTATGCCCCGGAGCGCTGCATGGTCTGTTCAGGTATCCGCAGGCGCAAAGCACGTTTCGTCACGTCATAGGTCAAATACGGCGGGCGTACTTCCTGGTATCTTACGCGAACGCCGCCCCTGCTACCAGTGGGTTTGGCTCGGCCTTGCCCTGCCAGGGGCGGGACCAAGCCGTGGGTCTGAGGAGAGACTATCGGAGCGCCTCGAAAAGCCTTCCGTTCCGACTGCCACCGCTCAATCGCCTCGGTTAGGCGATGGTTTGGCCTAATCTGGCCTCCTCTACACATCTGATCCAACAACAGTAAAGCATCCTCGACGAACTGAGTAAACATATCCCAATCGGCGTTGGCTAAGTGCAACAACGAAGCCGTCAGTACTTTTCGGAATGACGTGTGGTCTATCTGGTCGCTGAGCACGGCTTCACCTATCGCCACCTCCGCCGAAATAGCATTAAGCTCTTGTTCCAGTGCATGGAATTCGTCTAAAACACTCCACCCATCGGCTTCCGTTCCGTTGCCCAGCAAGACGACGCCCCGCCGTATGTTATTGATCTTAGCTTGTTCAATAGTATGTTGGTTTCTCAAATCGCCGACACGTTTTTTGAGCTGCTCCTCGAAGGTATTCAGGGACACGAGTTTCTGATCTGTGAGCGTTGAAGCCGATCTGTGAAAAGCGACCAAGTCTTCAAGAGTTACATCCTCTACGGACTGGACGTTGCCGTCCCGAAAGCGCGTCAATTGTCCGCCAAGACTCACCAGATCTTGTTGGACAGCGTTCAAGGTTGACTGCTCTTGACAAACTACTTCCAGCTGCTCTTCTGCTTGGTAGAAGCCTCTTTCCAGAACGCTGAGTTGACGAAGCCTAGTCTCCAAAGCTTCCTTCGTCACCGTTTCTAGCTCATCTGGAATCATTAAGGCTTCTTGATTCTTGATGAGTTCTTCGCGACGCTCCTGCAAATATGGTTCTCGTTGGTTTTGCTGAATATCGATAATCATCTCCCGGCGAAAGATGGTTTCCCACAGTCGGCGCAGCGATGATTCTGACGTATCTCTGTCCAACACAGTCCGATACACTGCATCCATGAAGTCCAAGAAGCGATCAGCGTAGTAGTTGCTGATATAGCCGTGCATCAATATCGGGGTCATGTAGCGCTTTGTTCGCGCTGCGGTCGGCACTTGCAGGAAATCGTAATCTCGGATGACATCCAAAAACGTCTCTCCGAGCAGATTGCAGTATGGTGTAGAAACGTCCAATCCCAAACAAGAAAAAATGGGCGCCCAAAAATCTCCCTCTTTGTAACGATAGACCGTGCACCAGGTCAAAAACAACGCTACGCTGCAGCGAAATCGGCTGCGTATGACGTACGTTTGTCCGTCTCGCACCATTTGACCGAGGATCAGCCCTATTTCCTCTACTTCGCTTTCCTCAACAGCTACATCACTGAGCAGTCGGACTCCACTCTTCTGAAACGCCTGAGTGTATGCATCTTCGTAGTTCTTGAGACGTTCCAATACGGAAAAGTCAACACTCATTGGCGTTTTCACCTCCTAATAGCCAAATTCCTCATCCATTCACTGAACCCTCGGCATGCAAGGCTCTACTGGTCTGGGGCTTCGGCGTCTCACTTTCGAAGTTTTTGCAGTATCTGCTCGACCGTTTTCTTGAGCGTTCCTTTCTGTTCGTCGTTCTGTACTTGTCTGCGGAGGTCTTCGATCTCTTCCTCCCGTTCTAAAAGTCTTTCATTAACGTGTTTCAATTCTGCGGAATGGGAAGCCAACAGCCTGTCTTTAGCGGCTATCGCTTCATTCATTTGAGTCAAATCTTCCGTGGCCTGCCGCAGCCTCTCGCGTAGGCCCCGCAATTCTTCTATCCGGAGGTTCTCCTGCTCAGTCCATACCTCATTGGCCGTTTTCGCTTCTGTCAGCGCCTGTTCGATAGTCTCCACCAGAGATGCAGCTTGCTCGGAAGATACCACAGTCCGGGATGCTTCTTCCATAGCATCTTCGCGTAAGCCATCAATGCTCCCGATCCACTGTCTAAGGGAAGCTTCTCGGGCAGCAAGATGCTGTTTGAGGTGTTGGCCATCCTTGGTCAACTGCCTCAAAGTCTCCGTACGGTAACGCTGAGACTGTTTTGATTCTGATCCGGTGTCATCCCGGCTGAACACTTCGTCCAATCCGCCCTGTTCATATCCGGCCTTGCGATTACCCGCACCGAAAAGACCCAACTGTTCACTGGCATAGCCTAATTGGAAAGGCTGAGTGTCGGACGTCTCGGCATTGCCGTCCTGTTGAACACTATCAGGTCCTGACAGTTCGGCATTGTCTACCAAGGCGAGCGGAAACACCCAGACGTTCCGTTCATCACCGTTCTTGTCCGGTTGCCGCTCTTGGTAGGGACTGTCACAGAGCCGAACTTCACCCATGAACTTGTATTCGTTAGGCTGCTGCACCTCGAATAGATAGACATCAATGCCGAGGCTTTCTGACTGCGCCAAGGTCTTGTTTTGCATGTAATCCAGAGATTGATCACCCACTTGGCCCATACCCGTATAGTGAAACACGCCATCCTTCCAACGATCATGATAGAGGCCTTGCGAGGTATCGTTAATGAGAACCAACGCGTTCGTTCTGTGAGACCGTCTCATGCCCCCTTGAGGGGCCACTTTGAAGGTGTCCATCAATGTTTGGCGATCCAATACCATTCCCGGGCCCAGACCATGTTCAAATTTCATAGTCAAGCTCATCCCTCCCCTTACCGTCGGCGACAAGATAGTTCCACTCTGAACAGATTATCGGCGCCGTAACCAAGCCCGCGTAGACTCTTCATTGCTTCATTGTGCAAAAACCTGTGGGTCGCGTTGTTTTTGGCTGACAAATGGCGTTAGTTTAACGACAAGCATCGGATCAATCCCAGCGAAACCACCATTCTGGAGACCCTTGGCAGGACATCTTTGCTGACAACTGCGTGCTTGAAAGCAGCATGATATGTTGCTTCCGTTTCCTGAACCTATGTTGGACATCTTGTTCAAGGTCAACAGCCCCTTCAACGTCCCACATTGCCTAGTTGACCTTAGGAGTCTATCCTTCCATTCTCATCGGCATGAATGAAAGTAGTTTGGTAGAGCTGCTCCTTAGCCCTATATTCGTCTGCTAAACAAACGCTATAGACCTCTTTAAAGGTCCGATGTATCGTTGCAAAAAATCGAAATCCCTGGGGTGAACAGTGGTCCCTGATCTGTGTCATCTCCAATAACCGGAGGGCCTGCCATGGGCCTGCTAAATAGCCCGGAAACCAGCTAATCTTTTGCCGACAGCCTTCCCAAGAGTCCTTCAAACCTACGTCTACCTTAGGAGTGACGGCCGCAACAAAATTCTAACCTTCAAAACTCTGAATAAAGCAGGAAGGCCTTTTCTCATGACGTGATGGGCTACGCCCACCCCTAAACAATCCCCGCTTTACCTCCTATGACCACATGGCGCCAGAGAATCTGGCGAGTCCAACGCGGTCATTGAACTATCCTCAACCAGCCACCCGAGTCCAGTAAAGGTCTTGATTAACAAACCAATGGTCACGAGATCTACGCA
>SLOZ01000425.1 GCA_007132255.1 Limnochordia bacterium
AACGCAGACGAAGGTTTTGGGTAATGTTCTGGGCCAACGGATAGAGAGGCGTTAAACTTGCGGACGGTCGCTTTGCGTACCAGTCTCCGTTGGCGATTTCGAGTCCATGAAACCCCTGCTTCACCCTGCCATACACCCATAGGTTTTGATGTTTACGAAGCTGTTGGTAGGTATATGCGCTCCGGCGGCCGCGTACAGTTTCGAACCAAGAAATCGTCAGAGCTTTGGCTGGACCAACAATCAGGGCTTGAATCACGCGTCGGTTCCGGTCCAGCGACTTTTCCTGCAAATCGCGAAGCTCGCCATGCACAAGACATTCCATGCCTTCGACGACTTGATCCGGCGTCAGCACACTGCGGAAGTCTCGATAGGTCCGAGGGAAGCTGAACAGTACATCCTTGATGGTGACGAGGCCTAATGAATGCAGCTGCTTGGCGCGGCTAGGCCCAACACCAGGTAATTTGAGGATCGGTTCTTCCAACACAGATACTCACCTCAATGAAAAGCACCCCCGGAAAACCGGGGGTCCGTTGTGTGGAACATTATTGCACTGGGTAGAATAAAACAGCCAATGTACCGGGTCCCACATGGACGCCGATGGTGGGGCCAATCGGCCCGATCACTATGTCGTGAACCGGGAACTGCTCTTTGATCTCGGCAGCGATTTTCTCTGCATCATCCAGCGCAGCGGCATGGGTGATTCCGAAGCGCAGCTTCTTACCGGTATGTTCCTCACTGTATTGGGCTATGGCCTCAGAAATCCGCTTCAGTGCTTTGGCCTTGCCGCGCGCCTTTTCGAACGGCGTCACAACCCCATCTTGTAATGTGAGGATGGGCTTGATATTCAACAGTGTTCCCATCAACGCTGAGGCACGGCCAATACGGCCATTGCGCTTCAAAAACTCCAAGGTATCAACCATGAAGTATACGCCTAGCTGTTCCACTGCTCGTTCGGTTACGGCGATCACTTCGTCTTTGGGCTTTTCCTGCTTGACAGCTTCAGCCGCAGCAATGGCAGCCAATCCGATTCCCATGGATGCCGATAGCGTGTCTATACTGACGATATCGATGTCGGGAAGCATACTAGCTGCAAGAACCGATGATTGGTACGTACCGCTCAACTTGCTGCTGAGATGAACAGAGATGATGGTATCACCAGCTTCGGCAATGGACTCGTAAACCTTGACGAAGTCCGCTGGTGATGGCTGGCATGTGCTGGGTAAGGTATCTCCCGTACGGAGACGCTCATAGAATTCGTCCACCTGCATGTCAACGCCGTCGCGATAGATGTCGTCTCCAAACTGGATGGTTAAGGGTACGACCGAAATACCAAACCGCTCACGGACATCTTTTGGCAGGTCACTGCCGGAATCTGTCACTACATGAATTCGGGCCATTGCGTTACCTCCATTGTTATTCCACCGATACAATGAAGTAGTATAGAGGCTGGCCACCGTGGTACAGCTCTACTTCACAGTCGGGGAATGTATTTGTTACCAATTCGGCGAACTGTTCGGCTTCAGAGAAATCTTGATTGTCCCCAGTGTAGAGGCTAATCACCGACGCTTCGTCATCAACCATAGTTTGGAGAATACTGAGGGTAACATCTGTCACTGAACCACCGGCAGTTACGATTTTGCCTTCTACCAAGCCAATAATATCTTCCTCTTCGATCTCCAGATCACCTGCTTTGGTGGCACGCACAGCATAGGTGATTTCACCGGTTTTCACTTGCCGCATTCCCACTTCCATCTCGGCAACATTCTCGGCCAACTGCGCTTCGGGATTTAATTTCATCACGGCAGCGATCCCCTGCGGTACACTGCGCGTAGGCACGACACCGATTCCCTTGTCAGACAACTCTTTAACTTGTTGGGCTGAGAAGATGACATTTTTGTTGTTAGGCAAGATAATCACGTTTTCGGCATGAACACGTTCAACTGCAGCGACTAACTCTTCGGTACTGGGGTTCATTGTCTGGCCACCAGTGACAACGACGTCCACACCTAAGCTGGTGAATATATCCTTAAGACCAGAGCCAGGCACAACGGCTACCATACCCAGAGGTTTGGGGTCGCCAAGGGGTTCTGGGGGAGCGTGGTTCGTGATTCCTTCATTCTGCATTTTCATGTTATCGATCTTGATATCGGTCAGTTCACCGAGACTGCCAGCGTATTCCAATACTTTGCCAGGGTGGTCTGTATGGATGTGGATTTTTACCAGCTCTTCATCACCCACCACCAGCATGCTGTCACCCTCGGGGACCAATGTCTCTTTAATGGTTTCGATATTCAGCGCTGAGCCTTTAATCAAGAACTCTGTACAATAATGGTTCACCAAAAGACCTGCGATGCGTGTTATCCCTTCTTCTTTGTGCGCAGGTGACACAACCTGCGCAGGAGCTGACGCTTGTTCCACAACGACTTCGTTCCGCAGACCCTGGAGAGCACCTTGGAGTATGCAGACGAGACCATCACCACCAGCATCGACCACACCTGCTTCGCGCAGGACAGCCATCATTTGGGGCGTATCAGCCAACGTTCGTTTCGCCTGGTCCAAAGCAGCCACCCAAACGGTTTCGGCTGAGGATGAATTCTCAGCAATTTCCCCTGCTTTAGCGGCCGCAGCCTTACCCACGGTCAGCATCGTTCCTTCAACAGGTTTCATAACCGCACGGTAGGTGGTCTGACTGGCCAAGTCAAGCGCACGCGCGATATCAGGCCCCGAGGCAGCATTGACGCCTTTAAGGCCTTCACTAAATCCACGGAAGAACTGCGAAAGAATGACACCGCTGTTACCGCGGGCTCCCATCAATGAACCCCGTGCCACTGCAGAAGCAATCTTTCCGCAGGCATCTGTCTCCAGATCATCCAACTCCTTGACAGCGGCGGAAATGGTCAGAGCCATGTTCGTTCCTGTATCGCCGTCCGGAACGGGAAATACGTTAAGGGCATTAACCCTCTCTTTTTCATTGGTGAGATACTGGGCCGCAGCCTGCAGCATCCTTTTTAGATCTGATCCATGAATAAGGTCCAAAGGTGTTTCCTCCCAATCATTTGCGTTGTTTGGAATCTGATGTTACTCGAACGCTCTGAACTCGCACGTCGATGCTGTGGGCGTTCAATCCCAAATGGTGTTCGATGGCATACTTCACCCGTTCTTGTACAATGCGAGCGACCTCCGAAATGTTGACACCGTATTGTACCACAATATATAGGCGAACACTAATACTGTCTTCGTGAGACTGTACGTCCACACCACGCTCATAAGCTTCGATCCGAAGCAGTTCGGACAAGCCTTCGGAGACGTTGCGTGGCGCCATACCTACCAGGCCATAACACTCCATCGCAGCTACACCGCAGACGGTGGCGATGACAGCCTGTGAGATATTTACGCTTCCCAGTTCTTGTTGGATCCTTTGGGTCATTCTTTTCCCCCCCAAGTGTCTTGTCATAGTTTATTGTATCTTTTTGCACCGATCTTGTAAAGGATTTTTCCTTGCAATCCCTATAACGCTGTGCTAAAATATATATCGTTGAGTGGGAATTTGTAGTAGTGGGTCTTTATGAATCGAATACAGGGAGGGATAGTTATGGCCAGACGATGTGTGGTTTGCGATAAGCGAACGGAAACCGGTAATATCCGTAGTCACGCTTTAAATAAAACTCGCCGTACATGGAAGCCGAATCTGCAAAAAGTGCGCATGATTGTGCAAGGTGCTCCTGTACGTGCTTATGTTTGCACTCGTTGTTTAAAATCTGGAAAAGTTCAGCGAGCCATATAGCTTTTTCTCCCCAGAAAATAAAACCGCCTGCGTTCTTTGTACGCAGGCGGTTTTTAATGTCCTATAAATGGTGGGAATGCCAGTGCATTCCGCTTAAAGACCTGGCTGTGGTGGCGCGACCATGATCAAGAGCAGACCTGATGTGATGGCTACCCGAAACGAGGATCCCGGTACATGGTTACTGATACCCAGTGTGCTGCCGCGTTGAA
>SLOZ01000379.1 GCA_007132255.1 Limnochordia bacterium
TATGCCTTTTTTGACACCTTTGGACTCATCGATGTTATGACGCGCGGTGGTCCTGTGGATGCTACCAATGTGTTGATCTATCATCTCTATCGAGACGCATTTGAGTTCAGCAAAACCGGCTATGCAGCGGCACAATCGATCATCCTATTTTTCTTGGTTATGGGAATCATGATCGTTCAGTTCCGAACCGCCGGCCGCCGTGTTCACTATTCCAACTAACAGGGGGTGGTACCATTGGCAGGAGAACGCCGACGTATATCCCATCGTAACAAGAAGAAGCTGTTGACACTGTTGACGCATGTTTTGCTCCTGGGCTGTGTTTTACTGGTGGCAAGCCCGATGATCTGGGCCATTTTGGCGAGCACACAGAGTCCAAGCGATATCTACAGTTATCCGCCAAAGTTTGCCTTCGGCTCATCTATCTCGCGCAACTTCAATATCGCGTGGAATTACTTCAACATCGGTGTCATGATGCGGAACAGTCTGTTTATCGCCGTAGTGGTCACCGTGGGTAAGATCATCATTAGTCTGCTAGCGGCTCTAGCATTGGTGTATTTCCGGTTTCCACTGCAGCCGTTAGTGTTCTTTATTATCTTAATGACGCTGATGATACCGATTCCAGTGGTCATTGTGCCGCTCTTCGGGTTGATCAGCGATATTGGTTGGGGGAACACGTATTGGGCTCTAACACTGCCTTTTTTTGCATCAGCCACAGGAACGTTTCTCTTTCGTCAACATTTCATGTCGATACCGGCGTCATTGGCTGAGGCTGCGCGCGTCGATGGCGCTGGGCCGCTGCGATTTCTGATTCAAATTTTGGCCCCGATGTCACTAAACACGATTGGTGCTTTTTGTGTGATTCAGTTTGTGTACATGTGGAATCAATATCTCTGGCCGCTTTTGGTGATATCCGGCCGAAATCGGCAGGTGGTTCAGGTAGCCATGCGTCGTCTAACCACGGTGGGCCCTGATGGTGTCATTGATTGGGGCGTGGCAATGGCGGGGTCACTCATTGCCTTAATCCCACCATTGATCATCTTCTTTCTGCTTCAGGAACAATTCATGCGAGGATTTGCTCTCAGCCAAGAAAAATAGGGACATAACGCGAGCGCAAAGGAGCTGGAGTTCCGGGATCATTCCAGCTCCTTTGACTGCATTGGTCTATGGTACCGTGACGCCAAATCTGATAAAATGAAGAAAATCATGGAGAAAGGAGTACAGTTATGGGGATTTTGGTTGTGGATGATAGCAAAACCAGTCGGTATCATTTGGTTTCCACTTTGGCGTCTTTTGAACATCCGGTGCATGCAGTGGCCAATGCCGACGAAGCCCTATCCTACTTGGAACAGCACCCAAAGGCAGCGATCGACTTAATCGTCATGGATGTTGTTATGCCAGGCATGGATGGACTCGCTGCCTGTCGTAAGCTTAAGGCCGATAACCGTTACCAGACGATTCCAATCATCGTCATCACGGGCAGCGCTAAAAATGAGGATTTGCCGAAAGCCTTTGCTGCTGGTGCCCATGATTTCATCAAGAAACCCGTGGACTCCGTGGAACTCTTAGCCAGAGCTCGCTCAGCGCTGGCATTGAAAAAGGAAACTGATGCGCGGCTGGCTCGGGAAACAGAGTTAACCAGGGTCAAGGATTTGCTGGAGGAAGCCAATGAGCGCCTGCGCTATCTGTCGCAAGTGGACGGCTTAACCGGGTTGACGAATCGCCGCCATTTTGAGGAGCGCCTACATAGGGAATGGCAGCGAGCGGCAAGGGAACGACAGCCCTTGGCCTGTGTACTGTTAGATGTTGACCGCTTTAAGGGACTCAACGATCAGGAGGGGCATGCCAGTGGTGATGCCGCCTTAAGGAAGGTTGCCAAAGCATTGCAGGCCGCAGGACGGCGACCTGCAGACCTGGCTGCGCGCTATGGTGGTGAGGAATTTGCCGTACTGCTTCCCAACACCAGTCTTTCTGGTGCGCAGGCGGTGGCAGAAGGCATTTGCCGCCACATAGAAGCGCTGCAGATCCCCAATGAAGCTTCCGATGTATCCTCGTATGTTACAGTCAGTGCCGGTGTGGCTGCGTTTGTTCCGAATCCAGCCTTTTCTCCGTCGCTGTTGATGGCGGCGGCGGATAAGTGTCTTTACGAAGCCAAGAACCAAGGGCGTAATTGTGTCCACGCATCGGATTTTGGGATGGAAGAGGATACGGCATCTTAGCAGGTCTGTTTCAACGACGCGTTTCCCGCTCAATGTAGACTGTTGTTCTCGGGGAAATGCCTGGTAAACAGTGTTTCGCTCGGGGCTTTAAACCACCCATTACTCTCTGTGCAACGGGGCTGCTAGGGCGATGCTTTGACGAATAAGTTTCCAGCGATGTGCAGGAGTCGGAAGCAGGCTGTAGAATGTTGATAGTGATTAAGAAAATTGCATGGGGAAACAAAAGTAGGCAAGGACATGAATTTTTTGGGATGGAGGCGAAATAATGCAGAAGAGTGACATTGGGTTGATTGGTTTGGCCGTCATGGGGCAAAACTTGGTGTTAAACATGGCATCCAAGGGCTATAGCGTGACGGTTCATAACCGGACCTACTCGAAGACCCAGGAGTTTTTGGAGGATGCGGCGGCAGGCAAAACAATCACTGGCGCCAAGAGCTTGCACGAACTCGTAGAGTCCTTAACAGTTCCGCGGAAGGTCATGATTATGGTGAAGGCCGGGGATCCTGTGGACTGGGTGATCGAGGAGTTGGTGCCGCTGCTTGACGAGGGTGACATCATTATTGATGGTGGTAACTCGTTTTTCAAGGACAGCATTCGCCGTTCAAAACATTTAGAAGGCAAGGGTATCCACTTCTTGGGCGTCGGCGTGTCCGGGGGTGAGGAAGGCGCGTTAAAAGGCCCATCCATTATGCCGGGCGGTCCGAAAGCAGCTTGGGAGGAAGTAAGCCAACTATTTCTCGACATTTCTGCCAAAGTAGGAGAAGACCAGGTTCCCTGCTGCACGTATCTCGGAACTGACGGGGTTGGTCATTATGTGAAGATGATTCACAATGGTATCGAGTACGGTGACATGCAGCTCATTTGTGAAGCATACTTTCTCATGAAGGAACTGCTCGGCATGAGTGCAGCCGAGATTGGTCGTATCTTTGCTCGATGGAATGAGACCGAACTGGATTCCTACTTGATTGAAATTACAGCTGATATCCTGCAGCGCATCGATGCTGAAACCGGCCAGCCGTTGGTTGAAGTCATTCTTGATACGGCCGGGCAAAAAGGCACTGGCAAATGGACCAGCCAAGACTCGCTGGATCTCGGTGTTCCTATTCCTACGATTGCGGAAGCGGTGTTTGCCCGGTTCATCTCGGCCATGAAGGAGGAGCGAGTTGCTGCATCCAAGGTTCTTTCAGGTCCCAAGGCCGAGGAACTCGGGATCGACAAAGAACAATTGCTGCAGGACATACGTCGCGCTTTATATGTCTCTAAGATCGGTTCCTATGCGCAAGGTTTTAGTTTACTGCGGGCAGCCGGGCAGGAGTATTCTTGGGAGATGGACTTCGGTGAGATCGCTCTAATTTGGCGTGGCGGCTGCATTATCCGGGCCAAGTTTTTGAATCGGATTAAGGAAGCCTATGATCAAGAGGCTAATCTGCAGAATCTCTTTTTGGCACCCTATTTCAAAGAGATTGTCGACCGCTCACAAGAAAGTTGGCGCCGAGTGGTAAGTCTGGCGGCTGTACATGGTATTCCGGTCCCCGGCTTTAGCTCAGCCCTGTTCTACTATGACTCTTACAGAAGAGCGTCTCTGCCAGCTAACTTGCTGCAAGCGCAACGAGACTATTTTGGGGCTCACACATACCAGCGTATTGATAAAGAGGGAGTATTTCATACGCAGTGGATGTAGTAGAACCTACTCTGGAGAGCGCTTGAACCATCGGTTCAGGCGCTCTTGCGCGACGGTCGTCAGTCAACTGCGGAGTGCAACAGTGTTTTTCA
>SLOZ01000513.1 GCA_007132255.1 Limnochordia bacterium
ACGTCGTTCATCCGCACCCACGACTGGTCCATTGCTAAATCCGTGGACCCTGACGAGCCACTGTACCTGACCATAGACGGTGCCGGTGACCAAGACGTAACCTGGACTGTGGATGTAACGTACGAAGGTTACGAAGACAGCGAGTTCAAGGTCTTTGGAACAATTACCATTGAGAACACAGGCACGTTAGCTGCTGTGATTACAGATATCGACGATTTCTTAAATGGAGCTGAAGTCGACCTCGACAGCGTGCTGCCATACACGTTGGAGCCCGGGGACACGCTGGAGATCGACTATGAAGTCGACCTCGATGCCGCTGATGACGGCACCAACGAAGTAACAGTCACCACAGAGCGTACCAGCTACTTCGCCGATGCTGACGTCACATTTGGTGAACCCGATGAGGAAATCAACAAAACCGTTGAGGTTGTCGACACAAACAGTGTCTTCGGCAAACAGACCCTGGGCACCCTCACAGCAGAAAGTGACTCGTTCCCTGACACCAAGACGATTTCCTTCGATTTGTTCGGTGCGGAAGAGTGCGGCGAGCTGCTGTTGACGAACAAAGCAGAACTGTTCGCACTTGATGGTGACGGCGTAGCCTTCGCACTAGCTTTTGCCGAAGCTGAAGTGGACATCAAGATCTTCGTCCAATGCCTCGTCTACGAAACGGCATTTGCCATGGGTGTAGGCGCTCGCACCTTCGAACCTGACTTCAATAACTGGGGCTGGACAAACCTGGTGTCTCCTGGGACAACCGAAAGCATGCCCATGTATGCTGGCGCTGGCCAGAACGACATTGAAAAAGGAACCTGGGTCGGTAATGCTAGTGTTAGTTACTACGACGGCTACGTAACCGTTGACATCCAACTCTTCGACGGTTACTACCTGGAAGAAGAACACGTTTACGCTGGCACGACAGAATTCCCACAAGTACGGCGAGGGCGTGGTACCACATCGACTGTAGCACCTGGACAGTACACCAATGATGGACCATTCGAAGGTGATGTTTGGGTCATCGTTCACGGTGTGGTAGGTATGCCGGATCCTAACTTCGGCAACTAAACCCTAGAACCTCTGCACAACCAAGATAGTCTCAACAGTGCTGTGCAATGAACGCTACAAAGAAACCAAGGGCCGCCCTGAGCGGTCCTTGGTTTCTTTCCGTTATTGAGTTCTAGGCAACCTCATAATCGAACCACACCCTCATTCCGACTGTTGATCACGGTTCACTCCGGTCTGCTTTGCTCCGCGGCACCCGCCGAATATACATCTGCTCTAAGACATCCAAGTTACTCTCCGTGTCCTCCACATTGGCACTGATGAACACATCTGGGGTGTGACCCAGTTCTACCAAATACTGCGCTGTAAGCGCCAGCAGCGAGTTCAATGCCGCAATGCCCACAATGCTCGACAAGGGCCCCATGGATGCCGGGAGACCAGCAATGGGTAAGCAGGCATCTCCGTAAGGTATCTGCGTGTCAATCACAATATCTGCCAGTTCATAGAGTTTCTGACCGCTGACCGCCCGCGATGTGACCTTCTGCGAGTGGGGCAGTGATGTAATCGCCACCACTACGCAGCCGCGTTCTTTGGCCAGTTGGGCTGTCTCCACCGGTACGGCGTTGCGACCGGAGTTGGATGCTATCACCACAATATCACCGGCTTTGAGTTCACGGTCCTTTAGAAGAACCTCCGCATAGCCAGCCAGACGCTCAAAATACGTGCTCTTGATGGGACTTTCATGGAGCATCAGGCCGCTATCCAACACCGGATCCACTCGCACCAGTCCACCCGCACGGTAAAACGCTTCTTCCGCCAACATATGGGAATGGCCGGTACCCACAACATGGATGACACCGTCCTGGGCCAAGGACCCAGCCGCCGCTTTTGCGGCCTCTTCAACCGCAGAGTTGTCAAGCAGTACCCGCTGCAGCGTGGACTGGATGTGATCAACATACATCTGAATTAAGGGCTGCGGTTGATACGCTTCCTGCTTACCCATGAGGCTCCATCTCCTTCATACTCTGGTCAAGCACTCCACAGAAATTACTATCTGCGCTCAGTCCAACCTGCCGCCAGGCCAAAAGCGCGGCGCCGATGTGGCCACCGAAGGCTTGTGGAAGCACCTCCGCTGCAGGATACTGCTCCTGAACGGCCTTTAAGAATCTGATCAGCAGAAACGGTGAGCGAAACACACCACCACAGTACCAGAGCCGTTGTTCCGGACAGTGATCCAAGACACTGCCGGCTAACGCCGCCAGATGAACGGCTGCCTGCTCGAGAATAGACCGAGCATCCTCGTCTCCTTGGACTGCGGCTGCATCCACCAGTGACGCAAGGGAGGCGATCTCGCGCCGTGATGTCTCGACGCGCGTGTCTTGGTACACCCACGGCCAAACGTCATCAACACTGGTCCAGCCCATATGCTGCGCCAACTGCTTGACCAGAAACCCTGAGCGCTGATCCATTTGCCATTGTCCGACTAGGCAGCGAATGGCCTGGATGCCAATCCAATACGCACTGCCTTCGTCACCAAGAAGATGTCCCCAGCCGCCAAAGCGGACCATGCGTCCTTGGGCATCCACAGCGGCTGCAATCGATCCCGTTCCAGCCACCAACACAGCACCGGGCTGTGTCAGTCCAGCCCCCGCCCAAGCCGTCAGGACATCGGAGGACACAGACACCGGCCCATACTGCTTCAGAAAGGCAAGATGGGGACTCTCCGGCGTGAAGTCTTCATCGGCGGCACCCACATGAACCGCCTCGATGTCCCAACTCGCGTGTTCGTCAGGGACCGCTGTCTGTACCGCTTCCATCACAGCCTGTTTTGCCATCTCCACGCCTACGCTCAATGGGTTCGATGGGCCTCCCGAGCCCAGGGCTAACACTCGCCCAGTCACGTCGACAACGGCAGACTGGGTCGAGGTACCGCCGCAGTCAATGCCTAACACAACGCTTCGTCGTCTCATAGACCGCTGCCCTCAGCGAGCTGCTGGCCATAGAGGCGAACCACCGCTGGTCCTATGGTCTGCACATTCGGATTCGTCCAGTCCAGCAGCTGCCGGGCCTGTGCCCAATCAGATGCTTCACAGCACTGGATAATGCGTCCCCAGTGATGCAGATCCTCGAGCCAGGGCCGAATGTCGCGCAGCAGCGCTTGATTACCGCAGAACCCTGCCAAGCGCAGCGCTGCTTCTTGGATCTGGACGGCATATGCCAAGCGCTCTCCTGCCGAGAGCTGTTCTAACGGCTGCTCCGGCTGAGGCCGCAGTGGTGACAGCTGGCAGACCCGGCCCAGCATTTCTAGATCAAAGGCGCTGGGAACGCCCACGGCCTGCCGGAGAGCAGCCAACCAAGACTGCTCTGGATCATACTGCGCAGCAGACCACAGATAGTCAGCCATCGTCGCCAAGGCCACTTTGGACGCTTCCGAAAATGGCATCGGATTGGCCAAAAACCCTGCTGTTTTCCCCGCCAGCTCCCCGCTGCGTCCGCAGTAGGAACCGATATGAAGATCTTTAACCATGGCACAATCATTGACCGGATAATTATCCCAATACACCGGTGGTCGGCCTAGGCGGTCCTGCACGAAATCTACATCATCCGTGCCGATGCTTGCAGAGCAGATACTCGGTCCGGTCCAAAGAACTTGGATTTTCCGATGCAGACCGGCACCCAACTGCCGCAGATAGTCTGGATCCACATTACCTTCCATGGCCTGACAATATTCCGTAGGACAGAGATACAGCGTTGGGTTTTCTACATGCTGCTGCAGATACTCCCACATCAAATTGGCCAGATGAATATGGGCAGCGGCCATAGAGTCAAACTCCCTGCGATCCGCGGCAAAAGACATGGTTTCGGGAATATCATCCAAGAGCAGGGCAAACTGCTGAACTCCCATATCTGCCACAGATTGGACTTTGTCCAGGACCAACTGGCAAGCAGCGGCATTGGAAAACTCCAGCGTCAGACCGGGCCC
>SLOZ01000071.1 GCA_007132255.1 Limnochordia bacterium
AGATAGTCCGAAAGAATCGAGTTGTCAATATCATAGGGATAACGGACGGTGTGATCGATCTCACTCCAGCCCTCTTCGAAGATGGTTCGCACTTGGATCTCAGCGATATAGTTGCCCTTAGCCGGCCGCGACACGATGAGATAATGCAGTGA
Organism: Limnochordia bacterium; assembly: GCA_007132255.1. Classification (GTDB taxonomy): domain Bacteria; phylum Bacillota; class Limnochordia; order Darwinibacteriales; family B1SED10-159; genus SLOZ01. The sequence goes on from SLOZ01000071.1 coordinate 153, forward strand.
GCGATAGCCAAATGGATGTTCAACAATTTCTAGCCCTTTGGCCCGAAATCCTTCGACTAATCGTTCTTTATCACCATGTCGAATATTGGCCGTCGGTGTTTCCATTTGCTCCCAGTTGCTGGTGATAAACTCATGAATGCTGATCCAGTCCTCCTTAAATAGATGCATAATCCGGATACCGATAAGGTCCGTGATGATCTCAGGGTAGTTCTCGACCGTAATCACCAAATCTGGACAGGCCAGCCGCTTCCGCACGATCTTTTCCAGCAAGTGCTCGGGATCCTTCGTGCGGGCCTTCACAGTGTGCACCTTATCTCCTTTGCGCAGGTATTCGCTGAGGAGTGTTAAGATCGTCTCGAGATCGGGCCGGATTTGAACGTAGTGCTGGTAAATGGCCATCATCTCGTGCCAAGACATGCCCGTCTCGGCAAACTCCGTTTCGCTGATGTTGTACCTAGTTAGGAAATGTTTCTTGTCCAAAGGATCCCCTCCTAAACATGGTGGTGACCAACCTGGTTCGCTTCTTCCCGACAATCTCAATCTATCGTCAACTTCATCGTTCTACGTTTCGGCTCAGCGTGACCGAGGGCTCGGATCCACGCCGGCGCCGCTGCGCCTGGCAAACAATTTTAAACCCAGGTGCAAGAAGGGTAATTCCCACACGGCAGCGAATACGGTGTTAGCTGGCATCGCAAACACCACTGCGTGTTTCCTATGCACGCCTTGTGGCTCTGGTTCACCGACGTGTTGTACGCGTCAAGCGATTTCTGCCTGGATAGCCGAGAAGCTTCCGACAGGCTTCGCAACCGTTTTCAGTTCCAAGAACGCTCAAGAATCGATCTGCATCGATCTGCTTGGAGGTGTCCGCATTGCGGAGATATCTGTGCCTAGCGATAATTGTTGTGGTACTGCTGGCAGTGGGCTACAGTGCTTGGTGGCTGCGTCCGCAGTCACCAATGAACGAGGCTCTGCAGGCTGCCTCATCCGATGGCCGCGTCCAAGTCATTGACGATCGTTTCCTGCATTTTCGTCCCACCAATGAACAGACGCCTACTGGGATCATTCTTTATCCCGGTGGCCTCGTCCCTGCTGCGGCCTACGCTCCTTTGGCCCGTGAACTAGCGGAACAAGGATACCCCGTCTGGCTCGTTCCGATGCCGCTAAATCTAGCTGTTCTGGGAAGTGGACGCGCCGCAGAGATCATCGCAGCCCACCCCGAGGTTACGGATTGGATCCTGGGTGGTCACTCGTTAGGTGCAGCTATGGCAGCTCGATTTGCCTTTGATCATCCATCCCAGCTGGCAGGTCTGGTGCTTTTGGCTGGTTATCCAGCAGCCAATCAGCCGCTAACAGATTCCGAACTGCCCATCTTATCCATTTATGCATCGGAAGACGGTCTGGCCACACCGGAAACGATCAGAGCGTACGCTGATCGGCTGCCGGAGCACACCCTCTTCGTGGAACTCGCCGGTGGTAACCATGCTCAATTCGGCTGGTATGGGCTTCAGGATGGGGACGGCACAGCGACCATTACGCGCGAAGAACAACAGCAAAACGTGTTGGCGGTACTCGAAGTATTCCTACGCGGTCTCTAACTCACCGAGCATCGAACACTTCTCTAACATAAGTGTAACATTAATGGCCCCGAATTCCAAGAGGCCCCGGTTGCTGAATCCACCCAGAGGTCATTGGCCTGAAGGTGGATCCTGCTCCTTGCGTAGATCATCTAGCAGACCTGTTTCACCGAGAACAAAGCGTGGTTTACGACCGAGTACGAAATGCCGCGCAGCAGGCATTTCCCCGAGCGTAACAGTCAACGTTGGGCCTTGGAACCCGTCTCTGCAACCGGGCTGCTAGGTGTCCACTGCAAACGTGGCATTGGAGCACAAAACAGGAACCTCGAAATCCGTTTAGCTTGGATTTCTGTGACCACGTCTGTCCAGCACTGCTCTTCGCGTAGAGTCTTGGAGTGGACACCTTGCCATCGCAGCCAACCATTGCTTTAGGAGTGATTGCATGTCAGTATTTTTGAAACGTCGTTCCAAAAAGGCAGGCCTCCCTCCAGGTACGCCTGTGTATCTCGGCGACGAGAAACATACCACGAATGTCAGTGTTTTTCGCTACAATGCGCAAACTTGGACGGAAGAAGCTTGGCGGCGCGCCGAAACCCCACCCCAAGCGGACGAAGGTTCTGTGCTGTGGGTGAACATGGATGGTGTTCACGAAACTGCCATCATCGAACAATTCCACCAAGCGTTCGGCATTCACCCGCTCATCATGGAAGATGTGGTGAACACCGATCAGCGTCCCAAAATGGAAGATCACGGTGACTACATCTACCTGGTGGTCAAAATGCTGCAAACCCATGGGCCGCAGGAATTTTCCGAGGAACAGATCAGCATTATTGTGGGCAGAGGATTCGTGTTAACCTTTCAAGAGCAGCCGGGCGATGTCCTTGGCAGCCTGCGGGATCGAATCCGTTTGGGTAACGGACGTCTGCGCAGCATGGATGCGGCTTACCTGGCGTACAGCATTCTAGATCTCATCGTGGATACTTACTTCGCTGTCTTGGAGGCTCTCGGCGAGACCATCGATATTGTCCAGGAAGAAGTTCTCCAGTCACCGGATCCTCAGACCTTAGAGCGTATCCAGCGTATTCGGCGCCGACTCCTGCTGACTCGCAAAGCCATTTGGCCCATGCGCGAATTGGCGGACGTCTAGAACGTCAAGAGAATCCACTATTGGCTTCGGTACCCACCGTGTACTTTCGCGACATCTATGACCATACCATTCACTGCATTGACACGTTGGAAGCCTTCCGCGAGATCAGTGCCAGTTCGCTGGAGATCTATTTGACCAGCATCAGCAACCGCACGAACGACGTCATGAAGGTACTGACCATTATCTCCACCATCTTTCTGCCGCTGACATTCATTGCTGGCGTCTATGGCATGAATTTCGTGTTGATGCCTGAACTGGAATGGTCTTGGGGCTATCCGGTTGTTTTGGGAGTCATGGCGGCGTTGGCTTTAGGGATGTTGGTGTTTTTCCGGCGCAAGGGATGGCTCTAGAATTGAATCGGAAGGGGTGTGCTGCTCTTGGAGATTCCTATTTTATCTGAGATGTTCCGCGAAATCATGAACTACATACCGAAGCTTCCAACACTGTTACTCGTGGTTGTCATCGGAGTTAGTCTAATCCGGCTCGTCCAGCGGACCACCCGACGGGTGCTTTTGTTTGCGCGTCTAGACAAAGCTTTGGTACAGTTTGTGACAACCTTCATCGCCTTTGCTGGCTGGGTCTTCCTCATTTCGCTGATGTTTTCGGTCCTAGGATTCCCGCAGCTGAGCCTCGCTTTTAGTGGCTCCATTGCTCTGATTCTCATGGGTGTGGCCAGTAACGCCACCCATTTGATCCAAGACTTATTGGCCGGTATCTTCCTCATTGCCGAACCGGATTTCACCGTCGGCCAGCGCGTGCGCCTCAATGCCATCGTCGGCGATATTGTCGGTTTGGATATCAAGAAGACTAAGGTGGAAGATGAGTCCGGTCACATCCACGTTATCCCCAACAAGATGTTTGATTCCAATGTGTTTGTGATTGAACCTAGGCAAAAGGAAGAGCGGTCCTAATTACCGGACCGCTCGCTTTTTCGCTCAATTTCCCAGATCTGGAGTTTTTCTTCCACAGAACGCAGCAGTTCAAACGTCTTGAAGCGAATGACCACGGCTTCACAGAGCAGGCGCCAAACGACATTTGCCAAAATCCACACGACCACGAACGTGCCGAATAACGCCACCAAGGTGCCCGTATCATTGATACCGCCGTA
>SLOZ01000275.1 GCA_007132255.1 Limnochordia bacterium
GATGGTCAGGTGGGCGCTGGGCATAGCGCATTCCTCCCCATAATGTTCAGATTCAAACATAACGTTCAAAACCCGTCGTTGAATGCCTTGATATCAGCTAGTATACTATAATCAGAGTAGGTTAGCAATTTCAAAATTGGCTGGAATCACAGTTATTCGAAGTGGGATTTTTAGACAGTGAAAGGAGTGGTAGGTAGTGATCCATGTGTCATTGTGCATCGACATGCTCTTCAAGGATTTGCCTTGGGAACAACGAATTGCCCGCGTCAAAGAAGTAGGCGCAACGGCCTTTGAATTTTGGAGCTGGAAGAACAAGGACCTAGAACAAACGAAAGCATTGGCCAATCAGCATGGCCTTACGATAGCAGCCATGGTTGGAGGCCAGACCGCCCTGACAGACCCAGCGCTTAATAAGCAGGCGGTGGCAGATATTCTTGCATCTGTGGAACAGGCAAAGGCGCTGCAGGTTGAGACTTTGATTGTCACGTCAGGCCCAGAACAGGAGCATCTAGACCGACAAACCCAACATGACAGTATCGTGACCGTTCTACAGCAGGTAGCTAAACCGTTGGAAGAAGCCGGTGTGACGGTGGTCTTAGAACCGCTGAATACGGCCGTGAACCATAAGGGGATCTACTTGGCTTCGTCATACGAAGGCTATGAAATCCTCCAGGCGGTTAACAGTCCTCGGGTGAAGCTTTTATACGACGTGTACCATCAGCAGATCACTGAAGGAAACGTGATCGCCAATATTCAGGAACACATTCAATGGATCGGACATTTCCACATTGCCGATGTCCCGGGGCGGCATGAACCAGGTACCGGCGAGTTGAACTACGGCAATATCTTTAAAGCCATCGCCGCCACGGACTATCAAGGCTATGTAGGCTGTGAATTCCAGCCAGAAGGTGATGGCACCTTGGCTGTGAAGCATGTCCTGGAACTGGCTTCTGAGGCTTGATGAGAAAAGCCGGAAGGCAGAGACTGCTGTTTGTGGTAACGGTGTCATGCGCGCAAGTTTTGACCAGGTAACATATACATGCGAGTGATAAGTAGGATCAACAAAAGTAACCAAAAAGGGAGCGAATTTTTATGACAAAGAAACTACGAGCCGCCGTGATTGGCGTCGGTAATATTGGCCGTCAGGCACACCTTCCCGGATACGCCAGCTGCCCCAATACAGAGATTGTGGCTATCTGCGATACCCATCCCGGGCGATTGGCTCAAGCGGCCGAGCAATATGGAGTAGATGCGGCCCACACTTACCAGGACTACAAAGAAATGTATGAAAAGGAAGAACTGGACGTCGTGAGCATCTGTACACCCACCTACGCGCACTTTGATCAAACGGTGGATGCGCTCAACAAAGGAATCAATGTGCACTGCGAAAAACCGATGGCCATGAACACCGAAGAGACTGTCAAGATGGTGGAAACAGCTAAGGCCACCGGCAAGATCTTGGCCGTAGGGTATAACAATCGCTTTCGTCTCGACGCCAGCACTTTGCGCAAGTATTATGATGGTGGCGTATTCGGTGAGATCTACTATGCTAAGTCTGGCTGGCTGCGCCGGCGCGGCAACCCCCATGGTTGGTTCACGCAGAAAGAAGTATCCGGCGGCGGGCCATTGATCGACTGTGGTGTTCACGCGTTGGATCTGACGCATTGGCTCATGGGACAGCCGCAGCCTGTATCTGTCACAGCCTCGACATACTGCAAATTCGGCAATTACGATGTGGACGGAATTGGCCAGTATTGGGCCGAAAGCGGCAATGAAGAGGGTATTTTTGACACGGAAGACTTAGCAACGGCCTTCATTAAGTTCGCCAACGGTGCCACCATGCTCTATGATGTCAGCTGGGCCTACAATGGTGAGAACACCGGTATCTATACCCAGCTGCATGGTGATAAAGCCGGTGCCAATTTGGATCCGGTCAAGATCTTCGGCGAAGTGGAAAAGAATATCGTCGACTACGAACCGCACCTGAACCTGAAGGTTAATGCTCAAGAAAAGAAAGTCCACAACTTTGCGGCGGCCGTACTTGGTCAGGAAACGCTACTCTGTCCGGGTCATGAGAGCATCGTTATTGCCCAAATCGTAGATGCCATCTATGAATCGGCAAAAACCGGCGAAACAGTGACTATTCAGAAGATAGCTGTCGATTAGGCTAACACAGCCAGGTGGATTAGATTGTTGGGAGAATTGAGAACCTTTCGTTGGCTCCAGGCCATGGATTGGATGGTTCGAATACAACTAAGGATACAACCAAGGCTCTCCGCCGGTGCGATCAGAGAAACAGACGTCGCCGACGGAGAGTCTTTTTCGAAGAACCGCGGGGCGAGATACGTCCAGCCTCCCGGGCCGGGGCGAACCACGTACCGGCCCTGGCAAGGACAGTGCTCATAGGCTGACGAGTCTTCTGCAGGGGCCGGTTTTGTGCTGAACTGATTGGGAACGGCTGCTGCCAAAATCGATGGTTTTCAGGCAATCGCGTTTAGGTTAAAGAGTTCGAAGTCAGTGCTGATCATTTTGGACAGCAGGAAGGAATTATCGGGCCATTGTGGAAGTTAAATAAAAAAGGTAAGGGGTGATTACCGTGAACAAGAACATGATGTTTCAGGTAGAAGATTTCTTTGTACGCATCTCAGATAAGGGTCACTCGCTGAAGCTTGCCGTATGGAATAATCAGGGACAAAAATTACTGAGCGACTTTATCAGCAGTGATCACAGTGGGAAATTTTGGAATTTAGTTGCCAACAATACGTCGGACTCGGTTGCGGAAGAGGTCAAAAAGCGGATTTATTCTTAGATTCTTACACAGAACGACAGGCAATAAATTTTACGGGACCAGTCTGCGCGAAGAACTCCAGGGCACTCTTGGAGTTCTTCTTTTTGCATACTTGTAGTTGGCTGTGGTGGGTGAATTCGCAGCCTTGTAACACGCAAGACTCGCTTGTGATTACTGAAGGTCAATCCTACTTTTGTAGGAAACCACAGCACCAGAAAGGCTTTTACGTTGGTTATGCTTCGAGAATCCGCTCTGCCGCAGTGGATTCATTGCTCTGTATATTGGAAATAATCGGGCTGTGGGAGGAATTTGTACAGGGAATTGAAGGACGCTTACAGAATATACATACTATATAGAGCAAACAGCTGGCCTGATATGTCTGGAGGAGACGGACATCCTCTACTGGCCCGACGGTGCAATTGTGTTGACATGTTTGTAGAGTTTCCGAGAAGCGCTGGACAATTCTCAAGGAGGTATCCGAGATTATGACAGAATCACGCAAGCGATTGATTTATGCGGCCGTGCTTGTGGTCGCGGTATTGGTTTTGCTGTGGGCATTCGGCGTATTCACTCCCAGTTACACCTTGACGGTAGAGCGGGAAGGCGAAGGAACGGTGTCGCCGGCGGCTGGCGAGTATAGTCACGCGTCGGGAGAGGCCATAGCTCTAGAGGCTGAACCGGCGGAAGGCTATGTGTTCAGCGGCTGGACAGCTTCGGCAGGAACATTCGGGGCTGCATCCAATGCTGAGACGGATTTTACCATGCCCAGCGAGGATGCGCGTATAACGGCTAGTTTTCGACTCCAGGAATATGATGTGATCTTTGAGGATTGGGATGGGACGGTCTTGGATGAACAGACGGTCACTCACGGCTCAGCGGCCACGGCTCCAGAAGACCCGCAGCGTGAAGGGCATGATTTCCTTCAGTGGGACTCGAGCTTTGACGATGTCACCGCCGACGTAACGGTGACGCCTGTCTATGAGATTCACGAGTACACAGTGACGTTCGAAGACTGGGATGGGGCAATATTGGACGAGCAGACTGTTACGTACGGTTCTGAAGCCCCAACTCCAGATGCCCCTGAGCGCGAAGGTTATGATTTTGTAGGATGGGATATGGAACTGGATGCCATTATGGAAGATTCCACTGCAGTAGCGTTGTACGAGATTCGCGA
>SLOZ01000265.1 GCA_007132255.1 Limnochordia bacterium
TCAATTGGCACGGTTTGGCGAGATGGTGCTCCAGGCCAAGCCGCAGAGTTCGAGCAAGTGGACGAATACACGTTTGTTTTCAAATTCAGTCAACCACGTCCATTCTTCCTGAATGATCTGGTTCACCAAACGGCCGTTCTGCTGCCCAGTCATTATTTGAAGCAGTTCCACATTGACTTTGCCGATCCTGATGAACTGGAAGCAATGATCGCAGCTGAAGGGTTTGACCAGTGGTACGAACTCTATGGTTACATGAATCAGGGCGTATGGGGAATTCCCTTAGGTATTGGTCGCCCCACAATCACTGCGTATGTGTTGGAAAGCATGACAGCAGACCGTCGTATCTGGCGGCGGAATCCCTACTACTGGAAGGTTGATACGGCTGGAAACCAACTGCCATATTTGGACGGGATCACTGCTGACATTGTCACAGATATGGAGGTCATTCAAGGAATGATCATCAGTGGTCAGTTGGACTTTGCGGCTCGCAATACGGAGCTGCCCAACTATCCATTGTACCGATCGGGCGAACAGGAAGGCAATTACCGCACGGTCCTTTGGGATACTACATTTGGGACCTATCTCTTTTACCAGTTCAACTTGACGGACGAAGATCCGGTACTTCGCGAGATCTTTCAGGATCGTCGCTTCCGGCAAGCGATGTCACTAGCCATTGATCGCGATGAGATGAATGAAGTCTTGTTCTTCGGTCAGGGTGTACCTAGACAGTACACGGTACTCAATGACAGTGTTCTATTCGAGCCCGAGTTTGCCACAGCCTTTACCGAATACGATATCGCCACGGCCAACCAGCTCCTCGATGAGATCGGACTCGACCAAAGAGATGCATCCGGGTATCGCTTGCGTCCTGACGGCGAGACACTGACCATCGAACTGCAGTTCGTAAACGCAGTGGTCCCGCGGACTCGCAATGTCGAATTGGTCCAACAGTATTGGCAGGAAGTTGGCGTAGACATCCGTGTTCGTGAGATTTCTGGTGAGTTAATGAGTGAGCGAGTGCTCGGTAACATGCTTTCAGCATCCAATTGGGTAGGTGATGGCTCGACCCAGATCATGTTCAACTACTCGGCCATGAACTTCCTGGTAGCAGCTCAACAGGGATGGTCGGGACCCTTCTGGCCCCAATACACGTATTGGTGGCAGTCTGATGGTGAACGTGGCGAAGAGCCAATTCCCGAATTACAGCAGATGTACGACTGGTATCAAGAGCTTGTCTCCGAACCCAACGAAGAGCGGCGCAATGAGTTGGCCAAGAATATCCTTCGGTCGCACGCTGAGAACACCTGGGTCATCGGGACGGTTGGTCAAGTTCCCCATCCAATCATTGTGAATAACGACCTTCGCAACTTCCCCGAGGATGGACTGTGGGGATGGGACACAGGCGTATTCAACCTCAATCGCCATCCGGCGCAGCTGTTCTTTGATCGTTAAGAGTACGTAAACAGGACGGGGATGCTGATTCATCCCCGTCCTGCTTGACTCACCGAGTCATGACGACGAATCCGCCAACAGCGCGCAAACCACCGTTGGTAGAGGGCTTTAGCAGGTTCTAGTGGTTGACTTTCCAGGGAGAATGTACTATAATTACTCTCGTGATTGGGCCAGCCGGGGTGGCGGAACCGGTAGACGCTACGGACTTAAAATCCGTTGGGCTAACTGCTCGTGAGGGTTCGAGTCCCTCCCTCGGCACCAATGATCTCCTTCAGATATTTCTGGAGGTTTTTTCTTTTTTTGACCAAAGCACAGAGTACCAAGGTTGCCAGCCTACTAGAGCTTTTGCATAGACGTGTTGAGTTAGTCAGCCTGTTCCTGCAGAAGCCCCCGAGAACCTGAGAAATGCGTACCAACGCGTATCTGCAGACCCTGCAACGATGATGAGGTGCCTTCACGTAACTTGAATACCAGAAGGACGTGTGATACAGTATCTATGACATGCCAAAGGTGTAGAGGCGGTGGAGTATAGTGAGCAAGAAATGGAACGATAAATCTGAACTGGAGCAGGTCGTTTTTTCCGGAGTTCATGGAACACCGGAACTCCGGAAGCACGAGCGACTCCATTATCTCGGACATTTTCGCGAGCGTATCCTTGAGGCTATAACGTGGGAGCAATTGAAGACAGACAAGGGAAAGTCGCACATAAAGAAAGCCCTAGACGATCAGCGAGCCTATGAGTTGGTGATCCATTCGCGGGCGCGCTCACAGGCGATGCCATTGATCCGCGAAGCTCAAAGCAAAGGCATCGATTTCACTGTGGTTAACAATTCACAGTTAAAGGGTCCTATCGTTGTCGCTGTGGCCGCCCAACAAGCAGTGGATGTCAAACGCCTGCATGCAGATGAACAACAGGATTAGGGTATTCGAGACTGCGGAATGTATTCCCGCCCGAGTTATCCGAAGCTTTCAGGGCACCCACCAATCACATCGGGGCTGCTGGCGGTGAACGGAACCAAAAATGGGACGCTTTTTGGGTATTGGATGTTTGGAGATTCGGACCCTTTGCGTTCATGAATAGTGGTCAAAAAGAAGAAGGCGAGCTTACGAGCTCGCCTTCTTCTTTGGTGTTTGGTTGTTTTTGCACGTCAGGCTAGCAGGCCTGCCTGGAAAGCAGGCGGCCTGTTGCCATAGTTCATAGTGTTAGGTCACTGAGTTGGGAGTCTGTCTCACAAAAAACAATGCGTGGTTCACGACTGAGTGCAAAACGCCCTCTATAAGGCGTTTCCCCGAGCCACCCCGTCACTATTGGGCATTGAAATACGTCTGTGCAACAGGTTTGCTAGGCAACCGGGAAAGACATCATACATCGCTGACGACAGGGCGCGAAGCAGAGCCCTCGCGGTCTGCAAGAGCTCTGCTCAAGATCATTTGCGATGAACTCAGATGGCCCGAACACTGTTCTGCAGCGTACCTAAGCCTTGGATACTCAGCTCCAAAGTGTCGCCATCCTCCAACGGGGATATGCCGTGTGGTGTGCCTGTGGCAATGATGTCGCCAGGACGCAGCGGGAGCTGGTGCGAAAGTGTCTCGATGAGCACCGGGATGGAAAAGATCATCTGGCTCGTGTTCTCCTCCTGCCGGACCTCGCCGTTCACCGATAGAACCATCTCAAGATCATGTGGATCATGGATGTACTCCTTCAATGTGATGGCCGGCCCTAGCGGGCAGAAGGTGGCGTAGTTCTTCGAAGCGAACCATGGGTTGCCTTGATCCTTGGCCTTCGTTTGCAGATCGCGGGCGGTAACATCGTTGAGAATGGTGTATCCGGCTACGAGATCCAGAGCTTGATCTCGATGAACTTGAAAACCGGGTTTTCCGATTACCACGGCCAGTTCAATCTCGGGATCCACTCGGCCAAAATCACGTGGCATGTTGATCGTATCCCCAGGGCCGATAATACAGTCAGCCACCTTGTCAAAATAGATTGGCGATTTGGGAGGCTTAGAGCCGGTCTCCTCGGCATGTTTAGCGTAGTTCTTGCCGATACACAAGATCTTTCCGGGCTGCTGGAGGGGAGGTAGGATTTCCGGTTCGTCTGGGATCAACAGGGTTTCTTTTCGTCTATAGTTGGTGAAGAATGCCATCACTTGGCCCACCAACGTTCCTAAATCCAGGTACTCATCTAGGAACACTTCCATGCGGTGTATGGCCGGCTGTTCGCGTCCTAAAGCTTCGCGCTGAAACGCCTGGAGAGTATCTGTGAAATTGATGCCAAACGCTCCAGTCTGTTGGCCAAATCGGAGGCCCAACTGAACAATACCTTTACGGCGAAACTGAAAAAGCTGCATTGTCTTCATCCTTTCATCACCTTTGCTACCATGATTCTTCGCTCTCGATTATGCAAATCCCTCCGCTGAAGTAGAATCATGATCGCCATTGGAGAGATTTAAGGAATTTGACCTGGTATCAGGAAAATATTTCCTGATACCAGGTCAAATTCCA
>SLOZ01000231.1 GCA_007132255.1 Limnochordia bacterium
GCGGAGTCCTGCGCAAACTGGATGCGGAGGCGAACACCGGGGATCAGAGGATATGGGCGCGCCGAAGCGCTTTTTGCACGCGGCAGTGCTTTGCATCCGCCGCCGTTTTGCGAAACGAGCTTCTTAGGCGCACCCTGCCTCAGTAGAATCAACAACATATCCGGAGACGATTTTGGGTACTACGATTATGGTTTTTGACATGTGATACACTCCTGTCGCAAAGAATGGAAGCGCCTGCAGAGTCGGCGACACTGGTCTTGCCGATAACGGCAGCCAACCACTAAAATTATACCAGGAGTTCGAGCCTGTATCTACAGAAATTTGCGTGCTGCCGTGGGACAACCACTGGCTGGCGGGTTCCATGAAATTCCAGCTACCTGGTACATGGAAGATACTAGAAATTTTGATCCGTGCAGGAGATTGTCGGGGGCCGTACAGCGCGTCTCTGACCGGTCATTGAGCGATGAATGTTCGGGCTAAACGTGCTATACTAAGGACACAGGAAATGGTTACCGAATCCAGAACATGGCTGCACAACATAGGAAACGGGTGCACACAGTTCACCAGAAATACTATGCGGCTCTGGTGACACAAATAAAGCGCGACATGCAATCAACAGCAGCACTAGCAGGGAGTTGAGGTTGTGGAAACGTCGAGAACCATGAGGGCTGTGTTAGCGTATCCCAGTCAGCTGGGACAGCTAGACCCCGCACAGGTGCCGTCCGCTGCGTCACGTCGGCCCAATAATGGCGCGCTTCGCTCGGAAATGTCGGCGCAGAGGATAGGCTACCAGAGGGTTTGGACCGGTTTACGGCAGCCCGATGGTTCCTTGGTCCAGCAGAATACCGAGTATGTTTTGGAGCATGGTTCCGACATGACCTTTAACTTAGTGTTTGGTCCGCGGCACGGGCAGTTCTGTCACGCCGCGGCCCGGTACGGTGCCAATCTCGTAAGTGCGTATCCCGGATGGTTGACTCCACAGGAGTTACGAGACGTTGAGCGACAGCTGGCGGCCAATGGCGGCTCACTATTTGGGTTAAATGTATACCGCTGCCAGCCTGTCATGCACCACCTGCGCTACCTTCTGAGCAGTGGTGTTTTGGGGCCGCTCTTCAACCTGCGCGGTATGTATGTTCAGAGTCTGCAGTTTCCCTCAGCTCGCGAAAACTCTGGTGGCGGGTCCGCCGCAATCGCCGCAGCGGCCGCCAAACGCCAGGACTTAGAAGACCGCAGCCTAGGATCGATGGCCGCTGAGTCGGCAATGTTATACCAGTGGTTGGTAGGTTCGCCAGTGTCTAGGATTTTGGCCCATCGCAAGCGCCTAGAAGAAATCAACCCTCGGCACAGCCGGTTTCCAGAACCCAATATCGCCACGCTCGAAGGCGAAAACGCAGACCGACCAGTCGTCTTGGGTGACTCACCCGCATCCACCAGTGCAGCAGCCCATTCCGAAATGGGGGACGGACCACCAGCCGAGTGCAGCGTTTCTGTCATGGTTCAGCTCCAGAACGGAACCATCGGATCGTTTTCTCTGCTGCAGACCACGGTTCAATCAGCGGCCGAACACCATCTTGTTATGGGTTTTGATGGTACACTGGGTGCGTTGGATTGGGATCAATCGCAGCCTGAGCAGTTGATGCTGCAGCTCAAGGAACCCAAAGCCAGGTATCGGTTAGTGCCTCCGAATCCGGTGTTAGCTGGACGGTGGCAGTGGCGCACTGTCATCGGCGATTGCCAACGAGATGTGTTGGTCGGCGGTGCGGAGTTGGCCCAATGGGTGCGGTTAGCGGAGGCAGCCGTCCAGAGTTTACGCAGCCGCTCTTGGACGACGGTGGAACAGCCAACAGGTGATGGTTCATGGTGAACCGATTTTGGTAAACACAGAACATGCAGACAGCGATCCGTGAAAGGGGCGGTACATGTGCCATATTGTCCATTATGCCGCGAGTTATTGAAGGAATGGCACGAAGGCGCTCCCTGTCCTCAGTGTGGTCGGACTCTGCAGGTAACGTACAGCGATGTCGAAGCAACCCAAAGTATCTGCCCGCAGTGTCGTTCATTGTATGCAGACGATGCAGTGTACTGTAAAGCTGATGGCAAGGCCCTCCTGCCAGTGGAGCAGGTGATTCCTACCTGTGCTCGCTGCGGCACGGAATATGGGCTGTTGACCACCACGTGTCCGCTGGATGGCGCCGAAGTCATCCTGCACTGGCCGGACAGTGAAGAGGATCTGCGCCAGGTGGTTGCCGAGCCGGATACACCTTGGCAGCGGACCATAGGTGTGAGCGATGTTGTCCGGAATACATTTCTGATGTTCCGCCAACAACAACGGTTTTACTTGCGTTATGGATTTCGGGTACTGATGGTTACGCTCTTGTTGGCTTTAGTTTCCGTGGCTTTAACGGTGCTTTTGGGAGAGTTTGGCTTAGCGTTAGGGACCGTGGCTGTCCTTTACTATAGTGCTCGGTTTTCCGTGGCTTTGTTGTCGTTTGCTCTTAAACAACATGCTGGCCGGACCATGCGCTACCAGGATTTCTTTCCGAAGGATCGTCCAGCTGTGATTCGTTCGATCTTGACGTATTTGTTGTTGATGTCTATTCTGACCAGTACGGGTCTGCGGTCTTCGCTGCTGTGGGTTTTAAATGTGGCGCTGTTAACGATCACGTATTTCGTGGTGCCGCTGCTGGTGGACCGGAGTGTATCTTTGTGGGCGGCCCTGCGCAGCAGTTTTCGCCATAGTCTGCCATTGTGGCCCGAAATTCTGATGTTGACAGGCATTACGGCCATGGTCAACATGCTCGGGCTGCTGTTTTTCGGACTGGGGATTGTCGTGACGCTCCCGCTGACGTTTTGTCTGCATGTCCAGGCGTATCGGCGAGTTTGGCCGCAGCAATAGCAGGTTGTTGTTGGGCACCGAGACGCCACAGCCCTACAGGATTCAGTCAGGTCCCTTGGGATAGGCCGGGACACCTCGCCGAAGGATCCAATCCCAGAAAACTCGGCTCAAAGAAAGACGATGCCAGAACAGCAAAAAAGCCACCTGCGCCATACTTGGGCGCAGGTGGCTTTGGTGTTCGTCACAGCGAACCGGCAATGGACAACGGCAACCACCACTGGTAGTCCAGGGCAGTCGCCGTCCCTAAGGCTGCAGTCTCCTTCAGCTAGGTGGGCGAATGACATCCCAGGCAGCGTTTTCAACGGCCTGGGCATACTTGCTGTTTTTCTGAACGGGCAAGCCGCATTGGACGACAAGGCCTTGGAGCCAGTGCGGGGGGTCAATATCTGTCTTTACCTCCAAAACGACGGCCGGTCCATGACCACGAAATCGAGTTCTGGGAGGAAACAAGGTGGCGGCGGCGGCACTTTCCACTTGATGATCCAGTGTTACCCGCAGCGGGCTGGGATCCCGTGTAACAAAACCCTGCCGTCGATATTGGACCAGGACTTTGGGCTGCAGATGCTGCACATAGACTCGGCGCAGGAACTCCTTCACCACAGGATCGGTACTGGATTGCAGCGCCCGGAAGTAGTGCCTAAGATTCCCTGCCGGGGGTGTATCCACAAACGAGCTAAACTTGTCCGTTCGGTCACCAATCTTTGTTTTCAGTTCCAGAGAAACATAGGGCGCTGCTGCGGGCTCAAGACCATAGGAACGGAAGCGTAGTTTGCAGCGGTGGCTGTCGCCATGAACCTTCTCCCAGTACGCAACGTAGTCCGCCGTGTCGAAATAGAGGCTGCGTACCCAATAGTAGCCGCGCTGCCGGCTGAAAGAATCCAACACCATGCGGCTCTGCAGGGCAGCGAACAAAGAACGGTATTGCCTTTGATTGAGGCCGTACTTAAACTCATAGCGGCTCATGGTCCGCATGGTTTCATCTCACCTCACTTAATCGCATTGCATCGTACGTGGACTCGATTTGTTCGGACATCCGATACCATTGAAGCCACAGAGC
>SLOZ01000043.1 GCA_007132255.1 Limnochordia bacterium
GTTGTCTTGGAGAATATCTATCGCCATCGTTTGGAAGGCCAAGAACCGAAACTAGCCGCGGAAAAGGGCAGTCAAGAAATGGCCTCCGCGATCATTGCGTCCACCACCACAACGTTGGCGGTTTTCCTACCGGTCATTTTTATGGAAAGTATTGCTGGTGAAATTTTTAAAGAACTGGGACTGACAGTCTCCTTCTCGCTTTTGGCCTCGTTGTTGGTTGCCCTAACTGTCGTGCCAATGCTGAGTGCTCGCATGTCGAAGGTGAGTCCGGATGCTCCGAAATCTGGTTATGGTCCGATCTTTTCCAAGGTACAGAACTTCTATGTTAGGATCCTGAGCGTCACTCTGCGCCGCAAGCTTGTTTTGGGCGTCATTGTTTTGCTGGGTATTGGAGCAACGCTAATCGTATTCCCCACCATCGGTGAAGAATTTTTGCCAAATTTTGATGAGGGTTTTTTGGGTCTCCAAGCATCCATTCCGTCGGGACTGCCGATGCACGATGTTTTGGATATCATTGAAGAGTTCGAACGACAGGTCTTAGATATTCCGGAGGTTCAAAATGTGTCGGTGCAGTTAGGTGACCAAGGTGGTACAGACCTCTTAACGCTGATCTATGGCGCTAACTTCTATACGGCAGAAATCCAGATCACGTTAGTGCCACCGACCGAGCGAGGCCGCGGCAGCTCGGAGGTGGGCACTTTGGTGCAAGAAGCCGCTGCCGATGCAGGCTTTTGGCGCAGTACGTTGGTGGAAACATCCTTGTTCGGCTCGAGCGGCAGCTTTTTGGCACCCAACTTAGTACTCGAGATTCGAGGACCGGCATTCGACAGTACCATGCAGATTGCCCAGCATCTCATGACTGAATTGGAAAAGCTGCCAGAGGTACGACAGACGCACACTATCGCCACCCAACAGGCCTACGACTTACTGCTCGAGGTGGATCCGTCTCGCAGCCTCACGGCCGGCCTGACCTCCGGCCAGATAGGCCTAGCTGTACGGCAGGCTACTTCCGGAGTGACAGCCACAGAGCTGCTCATCGATGGTCGAACGGTACCCGTGGTTCTGCGGCCAGATACGAGCCCCAATTCGGTGGAGGGCTTGATGAATTCCACGATTACGTCACCCATACCCATCGAAGGATTCGGAGACCAGCCGATTCGTCTGGATCGGGTAACCGAGATGAAGATTGAACCTACGGTACCGCTGCTGCAGCGAACAAACCGCCTCCGAGTGATCAATGTCACCGCCGTTTTGGACGGGATCGATGTATCCCATGCGGCTCGGTACGCTCGCAGCATTCTAGACGAGATGGATATGCCACCCGGACATTCGGTACACATTGGCGGCATGCAGCAGTTGATTGATGAATCCAAAGATGATCTCTATACGGCCTTAATCATGGCTGTGGCATTAGTGTACTTCGTCTTGGCAGCTCAGTTTGAGTCGTTTTTGCAGCCGTTAACCATTATGTTCTCTGTACCCTTGGCACTTGTAGGAGCTGTGTTCGCACTCTGGATTACCGGCAGTCGGATTGGTGTCGTCAGCTTGATCGGTATGATTATTCTCACGGGAATTGTGGTTAACAATGCCATTGTGCTTGTGGATTATATCAACCGACAGCGCCGAAGAGGTTTTTCCGTCCATGACGCCGTGATTCGGGCAGCTCGTGTGCGGCTGCGGCCAATCTTGATGACGGCCATTACCACCATACTCGGCCTACTGCCATTGGCCTTAGGAATCGGCGAAGGCAGTGAAATCCAAACCCCTCTCGCAGTAACCATTATCGGTGGCTTGATAACGTCGACGTTACTGACATTGTTCGTTATTCCTGCAGCTTATACCGCTTTGACACAACTGTCCAGTTCCGTTTCGAAGATGATGGTCGGCAACACGGAAGATGACGTTTAAGCACGTTGGTTGCGTTGGGGTACCATTTAGAAAGCGCAGCGTCCTGGTTTCATGACCAGAACGCTGCGCTTTTTGGACGTTGAACTTTAACGCTGATGAACCGGCTGCCCTTCAAAATAGACTGCTTCGATCTGGGTTTCCTTGAGAATCTCGACGTCGTCTTGAAAGATGTCATTGTTCAACAGTATAAAATCTGCACGTTTCCCTGGCGCTAGAGTTCCACGATACGTGTCTTCACCCACAGCCGCCGCTGCGCCTTGGGTATAGGCACGCACTGCTTCGAATAGACTGATGGCCTCATGGGCCCGCCAGCTGTCCGTGTGCGGCTCCTGCCACTGTTTACGGGCTACTGCGCTGTAAAGTCCCAACAAAACATCCGGCGACTCCACAGGTGCATCAGACCCGAACGCCAACAGCGTGCCGTGATCCAAGAGACTTCGGAATGGATAGATCGTGCGACAGCGTTCTCCCCAATATGTCTCCGCCATATAGCGATCCATGGCGCACTGCGTTGGCTGCATTGAAGCTACTATATTCAGTGGCCGCAGCCGAGGAATATCTGCCCCCGAGATTAACTGTGCGTGTTCTAAGCGGTTGCGCAGGCGCGTATCTCCAGCCGCTTGAATGGCATTGAGCACTGCCCGATTGGCAGCATCACCAATGGCATGAACAGCCACTGGGATGCCGCTGCCGTTGGCTGCAGACACCATTGCCTGCAGCTCCGCCTCATCAGTGACGATCACGCCTCGCTGGGTATCCCGTTCATATGGTTCCAACATCCATGCCGTGCGCGAACCCAAAGAGCCGTCAGCGAAGATCTTGATACCTCCGAACCGCAGATACTCGTCACCAAACCCACCCTGGATGCCTAGTTCCAAGAGTGCATTCAGCTGCGCTGCGGGTGCTGAAAGAACACCGCGGAACTGGACGTGTGCTTGGCGACGCAGCTGCTGCCAAGTACGCCAGGTGGTGCTATCCTCCATGGTATGGACGGCGGTAATGCCGTAGGAGTATGCGTCTTGAATGGCCGTACGCAGAGCCCGCAGCTTCTCGTCTTCGGTTGCTTCCGGCAGGCTGCGAACCACAAAGTCGGCTGCTGTTTCTTTGCACAAACCAGACGGCCGGCCAGATTCATCACGCTCAATAACACCACCCTTAGGATTCGCTGTGTTTACAGTGATATCCAACGCCGCGAAGGCCGCTCGGTTCAGCCATACCATGTGCCCGTCCTTGGCAATCAGGACAATGGGATGTTCGGTAGAAATCTCGTCCAACCACTGACCCTGCGGCCAACCGCAGTCCCAGGTATTAAAGTCAAAGCCGCGGCCCACGATCCACTGGCCGGGATCCGCCGCAACCGCTGCGTCTTGCACCCGCCGCAGCGTCTCCTGCAAACTGCAGTTGTCCAGCTGAAGTCGGCCCAAACCCAAGCCATAGTTGAGAAAGTGAATATGGGCATCCGTAAACGATGGTAGAACCGTGTATCCCTGCAGATCCACTTCGTTAGCACCGGTGGCCTGGTTCCGCAGCTCTGCAGTGGTTCCTAATCCTATGACCCAACCATTACGGACTAACATGGCTTCAAATGGCGGGCTTAAACTTTCCAAGCTGTAGATGTTTCCGTTAACAAAAAGAGTGTCCAAAGCATATCGCCGTCCTCTACAAAAGAATCGAAAAAGCTGAGAAGGAGTTCCTTCTCAGCTGATGACGCATGTCAAGTGGTCCAACATCAATTTGAGTCACCAGGCAGAAAGCGCTCCTGTGAGATGACGGTTTCCGTATCAATAACGCCTTTGATACGGCGAATCTTGGAACGGACCAGATCCACAATAGCACCACTGCTGTCGGACACCATACCACGCTTAACCTCAAGAAGGACCAGCAGATCGTGTGGCCCCGTAACCAGATGGACTTCTTTGACCAAATCAATGTCCAACAAATGTTGGATTACATGTTCTTCTTTGCCTGGAGAGACATCTACAAACACAAAACCCGGTCTCGAAATACCTTTCATGACACCACTCCCCAAAACGTAGTTATGTTCACTGCACAAGGTTCTCCTATTATATTAGGCCAGTACTATCGCAATTCCTTCTTAAGTGACTGCAAAAACACAAAAATACCGGACCGTTGGGCGGCTGTGCCCGCACACAGGTCCGGTTTCGTTGACTTAAAGAAGTTCTTCGATTTTTTCAACCAGTACCGCTTCCGGTTGGACGCCAACTAACGTTTCCATAGGTTGACCATCTTTAAACAACATGATGGTGGGAATGCTCATAATACCATAACGCCCGGGAACGGCCGCAGCATCATCTACGTTCACCTTAGCTACCTGCATTCGCCCCTCATACTCCTGGGCCAGTTTCTCCACAATGGGGGCAATCTGTCGACACGGGCCACACCACGGAGCCCAGAAGTCCACTAGAACCACACCTGTGCTTTCTAGTACTGCTTCCTGGAAATCTTGATCCTGCAGATTCTTGATCAAATCAGACATATCGTTGACCACCTTCCGATTTTGAGAGTAAAAACAAAAGCCCAGAGGCATTCGCACCTCTGGGCTTCTCCAACCACAGAATCCAACCTAACGCTTGGAGAACTGAGGAGCTTTACGGGCTTTTTTCAAACCGTACTTGCGGCGTTCCTTCATCCGTGGGTCACGAGTGAGGAATCCAGCGCGCTTTAATGCTGTCCGCAGTTCGCTATCAACATTCAACAGTGCTCGAGAAATACCATGACGAACGGCACCGGCTTGGCCAGAAGAGCCACCACCGTTAACATTCACCATCACATCGTACTTACCTTCGGTATCTGTAAGAGCCAACGGCTGGCGCACCATGGTGCGAAGCACGTCACGGGCAAAATAAGTTTCCAAATCCCGGCCATTCACGACAATCTTGCCATTACCGGGTAACAACCGCACACGGGCCACGGAGGTCTTGCGGCGGCCTGTGCCGTAATACATTTCAGTCTGGACTACAGCGCTCACGTATCTGCCTCCCTTCTCATATCGGCTCAGCATCGGGTACTTTGAGACATTGAGAGACAGCCTCCACATGACTGTCCAGTCTATCTCATATCCCTACATAACAAGCCTATTGTTCCCAATTCGTCGGCTGCTGTGCCTGATGAGGATGCTGGTCCCCTTTGTAAACACGCAGCTTTTTAATCATCTTGCGGCCTAAGCGGTTGTGCGGAATCATTCCCCAAACTGCTAACTTGAGCATTCTTTCTGGGTTTTTGGCCCGCAGTGTACCGGCTGAAACACTCTTGAGGCCACCGGGATGTCCACTATGCCGATAATACATCTTATCCTGCAGTTTGTTGCCCGTCAGAGCAACCTTGTCGGCATTGAGAATAATGACGTGATCGCCAGTATCGACATGCGGGGTATATGTGGGTTTGTGCTTACCCTTAAGAATACGAGCTACTTCAGTAGCCACGCGTCCTAACGGCTTGTTGTTCGCATCCACTACATACCACTTACGTTCAACGGTCTGTGAATTTGCCATATAGGTCTTCATGCTGTTCCCCCCTTTGCTCCATAAAGCAACATAGTCTTTGTCAGAGATATATGGAATCCTCTATGGAAGCTGCACGGGGCTGTAACACCTTCCGTTTGAGGGTTTGCCTATAAATCACCACATACTATTCTACTGCACTCCCGGTTCCGTGTCAAGAACCAGATTACAGGCGAAATCACTCGCCCTCGGTCAGATCGGACCGTAGATCAGGGTAGACCACCCTCACCAACACCAGTCCATGAGCAGGAGCTGTAACTCCGGCCAATCGCCGCTCACCACTAGCCAGGATGGGCCCAACGTCTTGAACGGGACGTCGTCCTTGGGCTATTTCCAAAAGTGTTCCCGTTATATTGCGAACCATGTTATAAAGAAACCCATCGCCTGTCAAGAAAAACTTTGTTAAAGGGCCCTGGTGCTGGACTCGCAGCTCTTTGAGCGTGCGAATCGTGGATTTGACGGACCCTCCGGCCGCGGCGAACGCCGCGAAATCATGCGTTCCCTTCAGTTGAGCAGCACCTTCCTGGAATGCGTTCCAATCCAATCGCTTTTTCTCCCACAAGGCATAACGGCGCCAAAACACGTCGGCATACGGGGCCTGCCAGATCTGATAACAGTACATCTTCTCCAGTGCACCGTACCGGGCGTGAAAGTCTGGGTCAGGAATATCGGCATAGCGTACGCGAACATCACGCGGCAGCATACTGTTTAAGGCCATGGGCAGCCGTTGAATCGGGATGGTCAACGAAGCATCAAAATGAACCACTTGACCTTCTGCATGTACGCCGGAGTCGGTCCGTCCCGCTCCCACAACCTTCACCGGCTGTCTCGACAACACTCCGAGCACACTCTCCAATACACCCTGGATGGAAGGATCATTGGGTTGTACCTGAAACCCACAGTATTCAGTTCCGTCATATTGAACAACCAAGCGATAGCGTCTCATAGACTCTCCTAGAACAACACACTGACGACCACCGTGAACACGGTGACGCCAGCCAAACAAGCACCGTCTCGCACAGCAAATTGCAGTTCCCGAAACTTGGTGCGACCTTCGCCACCCCGATAGCCACGGGCTTCCATAGCAACAGCCAGATCGTCCGCCCGGCGAAAAGCACTGATAAACAGCGGTACCAACAGCGGTATGAGGTTCTTAGCTCGCTGCAGCAGATTTCCGCTCTCAAAGTCAGCTCCGCGCGCCATCTGAGCCTTCATGATTTTTTCAGTCTCTTCTAATAGGGTGGGAATGAAACGCAGAGCAATGGTCATCATCATGGCTAACTCGTGGGCAGGGATTCCAATGGGCTTACCGGGTTTGAGCAAGCTTTCGATACCATCAGTCAGATGGATAGGCGATGTTGTCAACGTAAGAATGGATGTCCCCAACACCAAGAGCACCAAACGCGTACCCATCATAGCCCCTCGCACCAGACCTTCCCAGGTAATGCTGATAAAACCCCACTGCCATAGAACGCGACCGTCTGTCATAAAAATATGCAGCGTCAAAGTCAAAATAATAATCACCAACAAGGGACGGAGACCGCGAATAACATAACGAGGCGGAAGCTTGGATACATAGACTGCCGCCAACACATACAAGGCAGCAAATCCATAACCCGGAAACGACTGTACGAGAAACAATAAGGCAATCAGAGCCATCGTTGCCAGAATCTTAGTGCGGGGATCCAAACGGTGGATCCATGAATCGCCCGGCACGTATTGTCCAATGGTAATATTTCTAAGCATTGCCATGGCGCTTCAACTCCAACACTCGTGTTATTTCTGACTCGGCTTCGTCCAACGTAAAGATGTCGCGCCGCTGCACCAAACCGCGGCGGTGCAGTTCGTGGATAAGCGTTGTCACCTGCGGTACTCCTAGTCCCATGGATCGCAGTTTGTCGGCATTGGAAAACACATCCTGCGGTGTTCCGTCCAACGCGATGCGACCATGGTCCATAACAATCAGGCGCTTAGCCATGCGTGCTATGTCCTCCATGCTGTGGGTAACCAAGATCACCGTCAAATCCCATGCCTGGTAGAGACTCTGCACTTGGGACAGGATTTCATCGCGTCCCCGCGGATCCAATCCTGCCGTCGGCTCATCCAAGATCAAGATGGCCGGTTTCATAGCTAAGACCCCGGCAATAGCCACTCTCCGTTTCTGCCCTCCAGAGAGCTCAAAGGGCGAGCGTTCGCGGAGAACATCGAGATCCAAGTCCACCATCGCAAGACCTTCCCGAACACGATCTTCTAACGCAGCATCAGGAACACCAGAATTCTTCGGTCCAAACGCTACGTCTTCAAATACAGTCTCTCCAAAAAGCTGGTGCTCTGGATATTGAAACACCATCCCTACCTTGCGTCGAATGGCGCGGAGATTAACGCCCTTTTGCGTAAGATCAACGCCATCCACCAACACTCGTCCGCTCGTTGGTTTGACTAAACCATTAAAGTGCTGAATAAGTGTACTTTTGCCAGAACCAGTATGGCCAATAATTCCAACAAATTCCTTATCATCAATATGCACTGAGACGTCAAAGAGAGCCTGTTTCTGCATCGGTGTATCAGGAAGGTAGACATACGAAAGATTCTCGACTGTTATTGACATAACTGATTCACCAACTCATCCACTGTCAATGTATCGGCTGGCAATGAAAACCCTCGTTTGTTAAGCCGGTGAGCCAAAGCCGTCATCTGCGGAACATCCAACTGCAGTTTGTACAGGGTGTCTACCTGCGAAAACACCTGAGCCGGCGTCCCTTCCAAAGCAATGCGTCCAGATTCCATAACCAAAATCCGATCCGCAAATATGGCTTCATCCATATAATGGGTGATATGCAAAACTGTAATGTTCTCCTCTTCGTTGAGGCGGCGTACGGTCTGCATGACCTCTTGACGCCCCACCGGGTCCAACATGGCCGTGGGCTCATCAAGAACGATGCATTTCGGCCGCATGGCAATCATGCCAGCGATGGCCACCCGCTGCTTTTGTCCTCCAGACAGTTGGTGCGGTGAGTGCAGACGGTATTCTAACATGTCCACAGCTAGCAATGCTTCATCAACCCGCCGCCGGATCTCGGGGGACGGAACGCCCAGATTCTCTGGCCCGAATGCCACATCCTCTTCCACAGTGGTGGCAACCAACTGGTTGTCCGGGTTTTGAAATACCATCCCCACTCGCTGGCGTATATCCCAAACCGTCTCTTCGTCTCGGGTATCCATGCCGTCCACCAGAACACAGCCACTGCTTGGCAGCAGCAGTGCATTGGCGTGTTTAGCCAACGTAGATTTGCCAGATCCATTGTGCCCCAATACCGCGACAAATTCACCCGGCCTAATGGACACGCTGACATCGATCAGCGCGTCCCATTCCTGCTGGGTGCCTTTGCCGTATATGTGATTCACGTTCCGGAATTCAATTAATGCATCTGCCACTGCATATCACTCCAACTAACAGAGAACGCAGAGGATACACCTCTGCGACCTGGCTTATACCCACTCAATTATGGCCATCGGGGTAGCATCTCCACGTCGGAAACCGGTTTTCATGACCCGGGTGTACCCACCATTACGTTCAGCATATTTGGGAGCCACATCGTCGAAGAGGCGTTTGACAGCGGCTGGCTGGTTCAAAAAACCTGCAGCTTGACGCCGTGCATGCAGGTCACCCCGCTTGCCCAACGTAACCATTTTGTCGGCCAATGGTTTGATCGTCTTTGCCTTGGCTTCTGTGGTTTCGATGCGCCCTTCCAGAACCAAAGAGGTAACCAAACTGCGCAATACGGCCCGGCGCTGGCCGGAGGTCCGTCCTAACTTCCTTAGTCTCATAGCTTTCACCTGCCTTATTCTTCAGATTCCCGTAGCGAAAGTCCAAGAGCTGCCAGCTTTTCCTTCACTTCCTGAAGGGACTTTTTGCCTAGGTTGCGGACTTTCATCATGTCATCCTCTGTCTTGCGGGTCAGTTCTTCCACAGTGTTGATGCCTGCCCGCTTGAGACAGTTGTAAGAGCGAACCGACATGTCGAGTTCCTCGATGGTCATCTCCATCAATCGGTCCATGTTCTCCTCTTCTTTTTCAACCATGATCTCCACATCTGTAGAGCTTTCGGTGAGATCTGTGAACAGTTTCAAGTGTTCCATCATCACTCGGGCCGCCAGGCTCACAGCATCATCTGGAGTTAGGGTCCCATCGGTCCATACTTCCAGTTCTAGTTTGTCGTAATCTGTAACCTGTCCTACACGGGTATCTTTCACCATATAGTTCACTTTCGTGACAGGCGTAAAAATGGAGTCCACTGGAATTAGGCCAATGGGCTGCTGTGGTTCCTTATTCCGCTCAGCCGGAACATAACCACGACCTTTGGCCACCGTAAGCTCCATATTCAGAGAAGAGTTTTCCTGCAGCGTAGCAATCTGCAGATCCGGATTCAGAATCTCCACCGAAGGATCGCTGATGATGTCAGCTCCGGTTACCGGTCCCGGTTCGGATTTCTCAATACGAACCAAAGTCGGCTCGTCAGTATGCATCCGGACCAACAGCTTTTTCAAGTTCAGAACAATGTCGACGGTATCTTCGACGACGCCGGGAATCGTGGAAAACTCGTGGAGAACGCCTTCAATCAGTACAGACGTCACAGCAGTTCCCGGAAGCGATGACAGCAAAATACGGCGCAGGCTGTTACCCAAAGTAATGCCATAGCCACGCTCTAACGGTTCTACTACGAACTTCCCGTAATCCTCGGTGACTTCGACCCGCTCGATTTTCGGCTTTTCAATTTCAATCATAGACCCAGTACACCCTCCTTTTCGAATGCACGATGAGGCAGCGGCGGATCGCCGTGCATGATCGTCCGCAACCGAAGGACTCGAACCTCATTGAGGGTGATTGCTTTTCCCTCACAGTACCTAAACCAGTCAAGTCAGACTCTCCGACGTTTGGGAGGACGACATCCGTTGTATGGAATGGGAGTGACATCCTTAATTGTCGTAACATCGATCCCGGCAGTCTGCAGCGAGCGAATTGCTGCTTCGCGGCCCGAACCAGGACCTTTCACATACACGCGTACCTCACGCATACCGTGCTCGGCAGCCACCTTGGCGGCGGATTCAGCAGCCATACCAGCTGCAAAAGGCGTCCCTTTACGAGAACCTTTAAAACCCATATTCCCTGCACTGGCCCAAGAAACAACATTGCCCTGCAGATCGGAAATGCTCACAATCGTATTGTTGAACGTGGAGCGGATGTGCGCAATACCGCTGGGGATATTCTTGCGTTCCCGACGACGTGTACGCTGACCCCTACGAGGTCTTCCCATATACTGTTTCCTCCTTTCGAACGATTC
Organism: Limnochordia bacterium; assembly: GCA_007132255.1. Lineage (GTDB taxonomy): Bacteria > Bacillota > Limnochordia > Darwinibacteriales > B1SED10-159 > SLOZ01. The sequence continues at coordinate 10,771 of SLOZ01000043.1, forward strand.
TTACCGTCTCTTACCTGCCACTCGCTTAGGACCTTTTCTGGTACGTGCATTGGTTTTGGTTTTCTGGCCACGCACCGGAAGCCCACGGCGATGCCGCAGTCCGCGGTAACAACCGATATCCATAAGACGTTTGATATTCATGGTCACTTCACGACGAAGATCGCCTTCGACCACAAACTGTTTCTCAATGATTTCCCTGAGTTTATTGACTTCATCTTCAGTTAGGTCGCGAATACGCGTATCTGGGTCAACACCACAGATATCAATAATCTTGCGGGAAGATGTCCGTCCAATACCGTAGATGTAGGTCAAACCCACTTCTACGCGTTTTTCTCTTGGTAAATCCACACCAGCAATTCGTGCCATTCTGGTCATACACCCCCTAATTGTGAACTATCCCTGCTTCTGTTTATGCTTGGGATTTTCGCAAATCACCATGACGCTCCCTTTGCGCCTAATAACTTTGCACTTCTCACACATCGGCTTTACGGAAGGTCTAACCTTCATTTAAACAAGCCCCCTTCCCCTAGGTCTTACTTCTTGCGATAGACAATTCTGCCCCGCGACAGATCATAGGGCGAGAGTTCCACTGTCACTTTGTCTCCAGGAAGAATGCGGATGAAGTGCATGCGCATCTTTCCCGAAATATGGGCAAGAACCTTGTGCCCGTTTTCCAGTTCTACACGAAACATTGCATTGGGAAGTGGTTCAATAACGGTGCCTTCAACTTCGATTACATCATCTTTCGCCATGGCCCACCGAACCCTCCTCTCTTCCGTGATACCTCGCTACGGCTTTCCTAACATGCTCATCCGTGATTTCATCATTTTGCACCAATGCTTGACTCACTGCAGAATCTCTAAATGGATGAACCACGACATGCTTAACGTTCTTCCGCTTCGGCTTCAGCGTCGAGCGCCTGCGACCGTCAGCGAGCAATACATGCTGGTCGTCCACTATCTGCAGCACACAGTAAACCGTGCCGTAGTCCCGACCACGTCGAGACGTCACCATCTGGCCCTGTTGTAGTACCGCCATGAGATGCTCCTCCTATGACTTGGTTAGAATCTCCGGTCCGTTTTCCGTAACCGCAATGGTGTGTTCGAAATGTGCGGACAAGCTGCGATCTTTGGTCTTAACGGTCCAGTAATCAGGAAGAACTTCCACATGGTAGGCTCCAGCATTCACCATAGGCTCGAGGGCCAACGTCATACCATGCTTGAGCCGTACACCACGCCCAGGAGGTCCGAAGTTCGGTATCTGCAGATCTTCGTGCATGACCCGGCCAATTCCGTGACCAACAAAATCTCGGACCACAGAAAAACCGGCTTGTTCCACAAATGTTTGGATGGCATGGGAGATGTCACCCAGTCGATTGCCAACGACGGCAGCCTCGATACCTTGATACAGAGCGCCTTCCGTCGCCTCCAGTAATCGTTGGGCATCCTCATCGATGTCACCCACAGCATACGTCCAGGCTGAATCACCACAAAACCCGTCGACGAAGGCGCCGATATCTACCCCGATGATCGATCCTTCCTGAAGCTTTGCTTCGAAATCGGGAATACCATGAACGACGACTTCATCTATGCTAGCGCAAATCGTTGCAGGATAACCGTGATAGCCTTTAAAGGCCGGTATAGCATCCTGGCCCACCAGAAAATCTTCTACCATCTGGTTTAACTCTCCAGTGGAAATACCCGGTCGAACATTGGCCCGCACCAACTCGTGGGCTTGTGCAACAACCAAACCTGCTCGCCGCATGGCCTTAAGTTCATCGTCGGATTTGAGTACAATCATCGTTTGTCACCTTTGCTGCCAGCAAGCCCTGTTGACTCCAAAACATGCTGCACATCCTTAAATACTTCTTCAATCGGCCGTTCCCCATCAAAACTATATACTCTGCCATCGAGGGCATAGTAGTGTACTACCGGATGTGATGAACTCATATGAACCCGCAGCCGCTGACGAGCAGTTTTCTCGTCATCATCGGCCCGCTGGTACAGTTCACCGCCACAGCGATCACAGGCGCCTTTACCCCGCACACGATAGTATTTGAGGTGAAAAGCTGCCCCGCATTGGCGGCAAATTCGCCGCTGTGTAATTCGACTAATGGCCTCGCATGGACGGATCCGGATATCAATGGCCATATCTAGGCGTGAACCAAGATCCGCTAAAGACGCATCTAGGTCCACCGCTTGCTGTACTGTCCGCGGATATCCATCAAGAATCCAACCCTCTAGGCAATCATCTTCCAACAGACGCTGGCGCACCATTTCGATGGCGAGAGCATCAGGGATCAAGTTTCCATGGGAAATGTAGCGGTTAGCTTCGTCTCCCAACTCACTGCCAGATGCAATAGCGGCGCGAATGATGCCGCCCGTGGAGATGTGGGGTATATGGTACTGAGCAGCTAACTGCCGTCCCTGCGTACCCTTGCCCGCTCCAGGCAGGCCGAGTAGTACCAATCGCATCCCATATGCCCCCTTATTTCATGAATCCTTCGTAGTGACGCATCATTAGGTGAGCCTCGATTTGTTTCATGGTATCCAAGGCCACACCGACCACAATCAGAAGACCGGTTCCTCCAAAGTAGAGAAATGTCTCAGGAATGCGGGTAACGATGGCAACGATGTATGGCATAACTGCAATGAATGCCAAGAAGCAGGCACCTGGAAGCGTGATACGAGTTAAGACGCGATCCAGATACTCGGTGGTAGGACGTCCTGGACGCAGCCCAGGAATGAAACCACCGTTCTTCTTCATATTATTGGCTACTTCAGCCGGGTTAAAGGTAACCGCAGTATAGAAGTATGTGAAGAAGATGACCAACAAAGCATACAGCAGATTATAGCCAAAGGTCCCGTATCCAATCAAACGGTTCACAGCTCCCACCGCTGGTACAAACTGAGCTAAGGTGAGTGGAAACGTTAGAACAGACGACGCAAAGATTACGGGGATAACACCGGCTTGGTTAACACGCAGCGGAATGTGAGTCGTTTGCCCACCGTACATACGCCGCCCTACAACACGCTTCGCGTACTGAACAGGAATGCGACGCTGACCCTGCTGTACCATGACAATACCGGCAATGACAGCCACACCCAAGAGGCCAAAAACGATCAAACTAAACAAGTTTAAACCGCCTTCACCAACCGCACGAAACGCGTTAATGGTACCCATTGGCATGCGAGCAACGATACCCACAAAGATTAACAGCGAGATCCCGTTGCCAATCCCATTCTCGGAGATCTTCTCACCCAACCACATCAGGAAACTAGTTCCGGCAGTCAGGGTCACAAGAATCAACAAAAGATTGAAAATGCCAGGGTTCGTAATAACGCCCCAGTTTCGCGCCATCATCGTAATACCAAAAGCCTGGACCAAACCAAGACCTACGGTACCATAACGAACGTACTGTTGGATTTTTTTGCGGCCCTCGCCGCCTTCCTTCTGCAGCTGTTCCAGAGCTGGAACTACCACAGTCAAAAGTTGAATAATAATCGATGCTGTAATGTACGGGTTTACACCCATAGCAAATACGGTAAAGCGACCCAGCGCTCCACCGGTGAAGAGATCCAAGAAACCAAAAATATTCCCACCGTCGACACCTAACTGCTGAGCCAAGGCCGAAGCGTCTACTCCGGGTACTGGCACATAAGAACCGATGCGATACACGGCCAGCAGTGCGGCTGTAAATATGATCTTTCTACGCAATTCAGGAATGCGCATGGCATTCTTCAATGCATCCAGCAATTAGATCACCTCTACCTTACCGCCAGCCTCTTCAATCTTGGCTGCCGCCGATTTTGTAAA